>NZ_JBRFJE010000002.1:0-189725 GCF_052932165.1 Finegoldia sp. P3-F-LR
AGATAAGATTTCTATGAGATTACTTGAAGAAAACAAGATAGATAGGTCAGAGGTGTAAAGATAGTAATATCAAAGCTAACTGATACTAATAAATCGAAAACTTGACTGGAAATATATACTGTTATTGATTGAAATGTAAAAATTGAATAAGTATGGTGATAAAAGCAAGAGGGATACACCTGTACCCATGCCGAACACAGAAGTTAAGCCTCTTAACGCCGATGGTACTACGATGGAAACGTCGTGGGAGAGTAGGTAGTCGCCAAACAATTAAGGTCTAACGTGATTTAATCCATTAGATCTTTTTTATTTTAACCAAAAAGAACCTACGAGCCCACCTGTGGGAGAGCTAGACCTAACAGAAATCTTTGATTTCGTCGTAGGTCTGGTGCAACCAGTTGCCACGAATCCTTGATTCGTAGGAACTGACGGCACGTAGGTAGTCGCCAAACAATTAAGATCTAGTGATGACAATGTCCGCTAGGTCTTTTTTTGTGCGTTCTTTTAGATAGAGTAACTTTGACAATTATTCATAAATTTCGCTGGACAATAGATGCAAGATACACATAGGTTGAGACCATAGCAAACATCTTGCACGAATATCTAGACTACGAAAATAAATAAATTCTAAGCTTGTGAACCTAAAATCGCAAACTCGCTAACGCTCAAACAGTGCGATTTTTTAACGGTTCACTGCACTTGAATTTATGATTATTTTCTCCGTATGATATTCTTAGCTTCGATTGTTTGCTTGAAGCTTTCGTGAATTTGGAGATTGCAGGACAATGACAGAAAATGATTATAAGGTTTCGCTAGACGACGGTTGCAAGATACACATAGGTTGAGACCATAGCAAACATCTCGCACTAATATCTTTGGTTAAAATTTAATGTTCTCACTCGCTCAGCCTCACTTCAGAAATCTTCTTTTAAGAAAATTTAACTGAAGATTTCATCGTTCGAAGCGTCGCTCATAAGAAGCATTAAATTTTATATGTTGATATTCTTAGCTTCGATTGTTTGCTTTAACGTTTCGCAGTGCTGGGGATTGCAAGATGAGGATAGAAAATTGTAAAAAGAATTTCGATAGAGAACAGTTGTAAGACACACGTAGGTCAAAAAATATGTAAACATCTTGCACGAATATCTTGTGGAAAATTTAATGTTCTCACTCGCTCAGCCTCACAGCTAAAATCTTATATTATGAAAATGAATTGAGGTGTAAATAAGAACGCAAGTTTGATATAATAGTATAGTAAATCAATAGTAATTTGAATATATAATAGATCAGAATTAAAGAAAGGAAATGATTATGAAGAGTAATAAATCAAAATCAATTTTAGTTATTGCATTTATTGCGGTAGCTGTTTTGATTATGTTTTTTATAAAGAATAAACCAGTTATGCCAATTAATAATGATAATAGTGCTAAGCAAACTGAGACTGATGGAAATGTTAAAGAAGATAGTAGTTCTAGTAGTGAGAATACAAGTTCATCAAATTTAAATAATTTCAAGGAAGCTTACAAGGAAGTAGACAAGGAAGATGTTTTATTTGCTGGCAAAGATGCTGGTTTTGAAAAGTTTTTATCTTACGATAAGCCTGTTTTTGTAAATTTTACTTGGACTGAATGTGCTCCTTGTAAGGAAATGGCTCCATATATAGACAATACTTTCAATAAGTTCAAGGGGAAAGCCGTTATTAAGGATGTTGAAGTTAATGTAAACAATGATTTTGCATCACAAGCTGGTATTAGAGTTACACCTACACAAATTTTTATTCCTTTAAAAGAAGATTTTAATTTTTCCGATAAGGCTCAAAGCGTGATGGATGAATATTTCCAAGAGGTTACTGTAAATGGTAAAAAAGGATATATTCACGAAGGTTTGTTGAAGGAAAATGAATTAGAAATATTGATTTCGGATATGATCAATGGATAGTTTATTAGATTTTTTATCAAAACTAGTAAAAGATTATGTTTATTTGGCACCAATTATTTCTTTGATTGCGGGGATTTTGACTAGTTTTCTTCCTTGCTCATTGCCGATGATTCCAATTATAATTGGGTATTTGTCGGGGAATAATTACGATAAGAAAAAATCGTTTAAGGTGGCGTTGGTTTTCAGTTTAGGTAGCATTTTAGTTTTCACTATTTTTGGATTGACGGCTGCCTTGGTTGGTAAAATTTTAAATCAATTTAGTAGAGTATTTTATATCATTGTTGGAATACTTTTAATTCTTATGGCGTTTCAAAATTGGCATGTTATCAAGATTATTAGCCTCAATAAATCCAGTAAGATTACAAAGACTGGGCTTTTGGGAGCTTTTATAGCTGGTGTTATTCAAGCGGTGTTTGCATCGCCATGTTCTACACCTGTTTTGGTTTCATTGATGGCTATAGCGGCTAATACTAGAAATATTTTATTTTCTATTATTTTGTTCGTTTTTTATGGTATTGGGAATTGCTTTTTGGTATTTATGTCTGCTTTGTTGATGGGTAAAGTCGAAGAGATTATTCAAAATGATTCATATACTAAGGTTTCTAAAATTATAGAAATAGTTCTTGGTGCAGTATTGATGTTATTTGGATTGTATTTCTTGTACCAAGGTATTTAGGAGGAAATTTATTGGAAAAAGATGTATTAGAATCTAAAAAATTACAAGATTTAAAGATTATTGCTAAAGCTGTAGGTGTTGCAGGTATTAGTAAATATAATAAGCAAGATTTGATAAAAGAGATTATTAGTCAAGTTAATATTAATGAGAGAAATAACTCTGAGGAAGATTACGAAGATTCTTCTTCTAATGAAGAAAAAGATTTGAAGGATCCTTTGAAAGTGGAAGGAATATTGGATTTACACGAAAACGGATATGGATTTTTGAGATCGGAAGGATATGATTCAGGAGATGATGATATTTACGTACCTCCTGTTCAAGTTAGAAGATTTAAACTAAAGACAGGGGATTTTGTAGAGGGATTATCTCGTGAGAAAAAGGATAAAGAAAAATTCAATGCTTTGATTTATGTGAATCGTGTAAATGGAGATACTGTTGAAAATCTTAGAAATAGACCTGATTTTGAGAATTTGACTCCGATTTATCCAAGAGAAAGATTGACTTTAGAAAGAGATTCAAAGAATGTTTCAATGAGAATTATGGATTTGATAAGTCCCGTTGGAAAAGGTCAAAGAGGTTTGATTGTGGCATCACCTAAAACAGGTAAGACGACTTTGCTAAAAAACATAGCAAACTCTATAAGAAAAAATTATCCGGAAATTCATGTTATTGTTTTGTTAATTGATGAAAGGCCGGAAGAAGTTACAGATATGAAGCGTTCTGTTTTGGGAGCAGATGTCGTAGCATCTACTTTTGATGAGATGCCTCAAAATCATATTAGGGTTGCTGAAATCGTGATAGAGAGGGCCAAGAGGCTTGTAGAACACAAAAAAGATGTCGTAATATTGGTCGATTCAATTACTAGATTATCTCGTGCATATAATGTTACTAGTCCTTATTCAGGTAAGACTTTGTCCGGCGGACTTGATCCTTTAGCATTGAATGGTCCTAAAAGATTTTTTGGTGCGGCAAGAAATATAGAAGAAGGCGGTTCATTGACTATATTGGCGACGGCTTTGATTGAAACAGGATCCAGAATGGATGATGTTATTTTCGAAGAATTCAAGGGAACTGGAAATATGGAAATCAAATTAGATAGGAGCCTGTCGGAACAAAGAGTGTTCCCTGCAATTGATTTGAACAAATCCGGAACTAGGAAAGATGAATTACTTCTTACAAAAGAAGAATTATCAGCAATTAATAAAATAAGAAAACAATTGAATTCACAAGAAAACAAAAATATTGCAGACCAAATTATAAAAATGATTAAAAACACAAAATCAAACCAAGAATTTGTAAAATCAATAAATAATTTGCAAAGTTTGTAAATAAATTTATACTGAAATATTCAAATTTTGTAGACAAGTTCATACTCATGTGTTATAATAGGTAAGTCGAAAATAATTTTGAGAAAAACGAGGTGATAATATGAAAAAAGATTTACATCCAGAATACCACGAAGCTACAGTAACTTGCGCTTCTTGTGGCAATACTTTTAAAGTAGGATCTACTAAAGAAAACATAAACGTCGAAGTTTGTAGTCAATGTCACCCATTTTATACAGGACGTCAAAGATTTGTAGAACATGGTGGTAGAGTAGAAAAATTCAAGAAAAAATACAACATGGATTAGCATTTTTGCCAGTACCTTTTAGGTGCTGGTATTTTTGTGTTAAAAAATAGATAATGAATAATGAAAAGGTAAATTGACATGAAGAAAACTACAATTGGTGGACAAGCTTTAATCGAAGGAATTTTGATGAGAGGCCCTTCAAAGTACTCCATAGCGGTCAGGAAGCCTGATCAAGAAATTGATTTGGTTGTAAAAGACTTAGAAAACAATAAAATAAATTTGATGAAGATTCCTTTTATAAGAGGAGTTGTTAGTTTGTTTGATTCGATGAAGTTGGGAATGGATGCTTTGATGTATTCTGCAAGTTTTTATGAAGACGATAGCGAAAACTTCTTCGACAAACATTTCAAAAACAATGCCAGAAAAGTAGAAAATGTGTTCTCTATAATCGCATCAGTGGTATTGGCGTTATTGTTTTTCTTCTTCATTCCAACTTTTCTTACATCATTTGTTAAGCTTAATGATTCATCTTTTAGTTTCAATTTAATCGAAGGATTGATACGAATTATAATATTTTTCACATATCTTTTTATAGTTTCACATTCAAAAGATATGAAAAGAGTGTTTGAATATCATGGTGCTGAACACAAAAGTATTTATTGTTATGAACAAGGGCTGGATTTGACGGTTGAAAATGTTAGAAAACAAAGCAGACTTCATCCAAGATGTGGTACTAGTTTTTTGTTTACTGTTATGATAATTTCCATTTTGGTGTTGGGCTTAGTTGGATGGCCAAATCCATTGCTGAGAATGTTGTATCGTATAATATTACTTCCAGTGATTGTGTCAATCTCTTATGAAATTAATAGATTAATCGGCAAATACGATAATACAATAACGACATTACTTGTGAAGCCAGGATTATGGGTTCAAAAGTTTTTTACAGTGAGAGAACCTGATGACAAGATGATAGAAGTTGCTATACTGGCACTTAAAAGTGTAATTCCAGAAAAAGAAGATGAAGATTTATGGTAATAAATGATATTTATAATTTGTTCGACAAATCCGATTGTTTGATGATTTTGGAAAAATTATACAACTATAGTTTCTCTGATTCTATTATTCATTCGAATGATGAGATAAGTGATGATGATGAGAAAACAATATTAGAATATAAAAAACTTTACGATGAAGATATTCCGATCGAATATATACTTGGATTTAAATACTTTTACAATAGAAAGTTTTATACGGATCCTAATGTTTTGATTCCTAGATTTGATACTGAAATTTTGGTGGATGAAATAATCAAGACTAATCGTAAGTTTGACAATATACTTGAAATCGGAATTGGATCGGGGATAATATCAATCACTTTGAATTTGGAATTGGATTCAAAAGTTCTGGGAGTAGATATAAACGAGAAAGCTATTGAACTTTCCAAGAAAAATGCAGAGAGTTTAAATGCTACTAACGTTGAATTTATTTATTCTGATTTGTATGAGAATGTGAATTCTAAGTATGATTTGATAGTTTCCAATCCACCTTATATAGACAAAAAAGATTTCAGTTCACTTGAAACAAAGATATTAAAAGAACCACGTTCTGCACTTTTTGGTGGAGATGATGGACTTTATTTTTATAGAAAGATAATAAATCAAGCTAGTGATTATTTGAATGAAGATGGTATGCTTGCTTTTGAAATAGGATATAATCAAAGAGAGAGTATATTTGAAATTTTAGATGAAAATGGATTCAAAAATCACTACTGCATAAAAGACTTTAACGGTTTTGATAGAGTAATAATTGCGAGGAGGTAATTATGTTTGAAAATTTAGATAGTGTTGTAGATAAGTTCAAAGACTTAGAAGTAAAAGTCGCAGATCCTGAAGTTATCGCTGACATGGAAAATTGGACGAAATTAATGAAAGAGCACGCTGATTTAGAACCAGTTGTTAATAAATATTTGGCATACAAAGATAATTTGAAGAATTTAGAAGAAGACAAGGAGATGTTGGGGACTACTGGAGATAGTGAAATGGAAGAACTATTGAAAGACGAAATCTCAACATTGGAAGAACAAATCGAAAAAGATCAAGAGGATTTGAAGATTTTATTGTTGCCAAAAGATCCAAACGATGAAAAGAACGTGTTTATCGAAATAAGAGCAGGTGCTGGTGGAGATGAAGCAGGTTTATTTGCTGGTGAACTTTTGAGAATGTATCAAATGTATTCCGATAAAAAACACTGGACAACTGAAATAATGGATATTCAACAACAAGGCGTTGGTGGAATCAAAGAAGTTGTAATGATGGTAAAAGGTAAAGGCGCTTATTCTAGATTTAAATACGAATCTGGAGTTCACAGAGTACAAAGAGTTCCTCAAACTGAAAGTTCGGGAAGAATTCACACTTCTACCGCAACAGTTGCAGTGTTACCAGAAGCAGAAGATGTCGATGTTAAAATCGAACAAAAAGATTTGAGAATTGACGTGTTCAGAGCGAGCGGTAACGGTGGACAATGCGTAAATACTACTGACTCTGCTGTTAGAATCACACACATTCCAACAGGACTTGTTGTAACATGTCAAGATGAAAAATCACAAATCAAGAACAAAGACAAAGCTATGAAAGTTTTGAAATCTAGATTGTACGATTTGATGGAAGAAGAAAAGAATAAAGACAGAGCAGATGCTCGTAAATCCCAAGTTGGTACTGGAGATCGTTCTGAAAGAATTAGGACTTACAACTTCCCACAAGGAAGAATTACTGACCACAGAATCAACAAAACAATATTCCAATTACAAAATTTCTTAGATGGAGATATAGAAGAAATGATTGATGATTTGACAAGCTATGATCAAGCTGAAAAATTAAAAATGATGAATTAAAAATTAACTCGAGTTTAAACGCTCGAGTTTTTTATATTATAGCAAGTAATGATATAATTAGATATATATTTAAATTTAGGAGATAAAAATGAATAGCGAATTAATTTATGAATATTTGGATAAAATTGGAAGAGATGGTTACAAGTTGGGACTTGATAGAATGCAAAAAACTTTGAAAATTCTAGGTAATCCCGAAAAAAGTTTTAAAATAATCCACGTTGCAGGAACTAACGGTAAAGGTTCCACATCAACTTTTATATATCAAACACTAAAAGAACATGGTTATAAAACTGGACTTTTTACATCACCTCACATTATTAATTTTTACGATAGAATAAAAATCGACAAAGAAATTTCAGAAGAAGATTTTATGAGAATTTTCGAAATTATCAAGGATACTATTGAAGAAAATGATATAAAGGTGTCTACATTTGAATTTATAACTTTGTGCGCGATTTATTATTTTGCAGAACAAAAATGCGAATATGTGGTTCTTGAAGTTGGAATGGGCGGAAGATTGGATGCAACAAATGCTACAGATGAAACATTGTTATCAGTAATTACAAAAATTGGATTGGATCACCAAGAATATTTGGGAAATACTTTGGAAGAAATTGCATATGAAAAAGCTTGTATCATGAAACAAAATGGAAGATGTGTTGTTTACAATCAACAAGAAAGTGTATTGGATGTATTCAGAGAAGTTGCAGAAGAAAGAGATAACAAACTATACATTTGCGATTTTGATGAGGCGAAAAATATTGAAATCAACGCTACACATAATTCGTTTGATTGGAAAAATTTGCATATTGAAACTAGATTGGTTGGAAGATATCAATTATTTAACGCACAATTAGCATTGAGTGCTATTGATGTATTAAGAGACGAACTTGATTTGTCTGATGAAGATATCATCAATGGTTTCAAAAACGCATATATTCCTGCCAGATTTGATGTTATTAGACACAACCCAACAGTAATATACGATGGCGGACACAATGCCGATGGGGTTAAAGCTTTGAAATCATCAATAGAATCTGTGTTTGGTGATAAGAAAATCGTATTTGTTTACGGTGTATTAAAAGATAAGGACTATGCTGATGAAATAAAATTGATTCATGAAAATGCCAAAGCATTTGTGACATTTACGCCAGATTCACCAAGAGCATTAAAAGCAGAAGATTTGAAAAAGCAAATCGAAGCCTACAGCGATAATGTTGTCGCAAAATCAAACGTAAATGACGCTGTGGATTATGCAATTGAACATTTCAAAGACGATGTAATTATAATTTTTGGAACGTTGTACAGTGCGGAGCAAGCTTATGAACATTTATAAAAAAGTTTTTGATGGGAAAAATATCGGAGAAATTTTATACGATGAACCAATGAAAAATCACACTACTTTCAAAATTGGAGGTAGTTGTGATGTTATGATATTTCCTCAGACTGAAGAACAAATAATAAATGCCATTCAATTAATAAAACAAAATGACTTTGCTTACAGAATTATAGGTAATGGATCCAATCTGTTAGTTAGCGATGAAGGCTTGAGAGAAGTTGTAATTAAATTGCACGATAATTTCAACGATATGAAAATTGAAGGTGATATTCTAACTGCAAAATCAGGGGCGTTATTGAGCGCTGTCAGTAAATTAGCTATTAATAACTCTTACGCTGGTTTTGAAGCTGTTAGCGGCATACCTGGAGACATTGGAGGGGCTATTACAATGAATGCAGGTGCATATGGAACAGAAATGAAAGATATTGTTCACAGAGTTAAGGTTATTGATACAGATTTGAATGTAAAATATTTTAACTGTGATGAGATGGATTTTTCCTACAGACATTCAAGAGTTCAAGATGAAAAATTAGTCGTTTTGGAAGTTGAATTTTTGCTAAAAAAAGGTGATCAACAAGAAATCCTCAATAATTTTCACGATTACACAGAAAGAAGAACATCAAAGCAACCATTGGAACTTCTTTCATGTGGCTCTGTATTCAAAAGGCCAGAAGGACATTTTGCGGGACAATTGATTGATGAAGCAGGGCTTAGAGGATACAGATACAATGATGCAATGATTAGTGAAAAACACTGTGGATTCATAGTCAATGTTGGAGATGCAAAATGCTCTGACGTTGTAGCGGTTATAGAACATGTGCAAAAAGTTGTATTTGATAAGTTCAATGTGAAGTTAGAACCAGAAGTGAGAATTATCGGTGGAAGATAAAATAAAATTAACCAGAGAATATCACGTGCATTCAGTTTACAGTCGTAACAATCACGGGAAAAGTACAATCGAAGAAATTGTACAAGAAGCGAGAGCAAAAAAGTTGAAGACTATAAGCATAACTGATCACGGTCCTGGACACTTAATGTACGGAATAAAAAGAAAATTAATTCCTGTACAACGTGAAGAAATTGATAGGCTCAAAGAAAAGTACGACGATATTGAAATTCTGATGGGAGTTGAAGCCAACGTAATTGGCTACAACGGAGAGATTGATATTAGAGAAGAAGAGAGAAAGTATTTTGATTTTATCAATCTTGGGTTTCATGATGGAGTTAGATTTGTAGACAAAAAATCTTTTTATAATTATCATGTTTTAAAAAGAATGAGCTGGATGGGACAATCGGTCAGGAAAAAAATGATTGATTTGAATACAAATACAATGGTAAAAGCATTGGAGAACAACGATATTTTTATAATAACTCATCCAGGAGATAAAATAGATGTTGATATCGAAAAAATCGCACAAACATGCGAAAAAACAAACACAGTTATGGAGATTAACAACCATCATCCGCACTTATCTGTAGAAGAAATCAAAATTTCTTCACATTATAATGTTAAATTTAGTTTAGGGAGTGATGCTCATCACAGAAAAAATATTGCAAATGTGAATGACAGCATCAAAAGAGTAATTGAATCAGGGTTGGATATTAGTAGAATTATAAACATCGATTAGGAGATTTCATGGAAGTTGTAATTATTACAGGAATGAGTGGAGCTGGCAAAAGTGCCAGTAGCGATATTTTTGAAGATTTGGGTTATTATACATTGGATAATATGCCGCCATCTCTTTTATTAAGTTTTATCGATTTGACTACAAAAAGCAAGAAAAAAATCAACAAAATAGCTTGCGTAGTAGATATTAGAGGTGGAGAATTCTTCGCTGATTTGATGAAGTCCATGACACTTTTGAAAAATCAAAGTATTGATGTTAAAATTTTGTATTTGGATGCATCAGATGAAATTCTAATCAGAAGATACAAAGAACATAGAAGGCCACATCCGTTGGCAGTCAATGGAAATATTTCAGAAGGCATAGCTAATGAAAGAGAACTTCTAAGTGAAGTCAGAAATTCAGCAGATTCAATCATCAACACTTCTAATTTGACACTGGGAGAATTGAGAAGAAAAATATTATCTGCATTTTCACTTAAAGATGTAGACACTAAACTAGCAATATCTGTAGTATCATTTGGATTTAAGCATGGAATTTTGCTGGATGCAGATTTGATATTTGATGTCAGATTTCTTCCGAATCCCTACTATATAGAAGAATTAAAAAAATCTTCTGGACTAAATACAGATATAAAAGAGTATGTATTTGGATTTGAAGAAGCAAATGAATTCTTGGATAAATTGGTGGATATGATGGAATTTTTGATTCCTAAATATTCAAAAGAAGGAAAAACAAACTTGGTTATAGGAATAGGATGCACCGGCGGAAAGCACAGGTCCGTTGCAATAGCACAAGCTTTGACAACAAGGCTTGAGGGAAATGGAGAAAAAGTTTATGTATCCCACAGAGACCAAAAATTTTGGTAAAAAAATAGTAACTATAGGCGGAGGAACAGGCAATTCTATATTGCTAAGAGGCGTCAAAAATTTCACATCAAACATAACGACTATTGTAACTGTAGCTGATGATGGTGGAGGAAGTGGAGTTCTTAGAGAAGATTTGGGAATGTTACCTCCGGGTGATATTAGAAACTGTCTTGTGGCACTTGCTAATACTGAACCTATAATGGAAAAATTAATAAATTATAGATTTTCAAATGGTCAATTAAAAGGTCAGAGCTTAGGGAATTTATTGATAGCTGCGATGAATGATATATGTGGCGATTTCAACGAGGCAATAAAAGAAATAAGTAACGTACTTGCGATTACAGGAAAAGTACTGCCAATGACTTTGGATAATGTCAAATTATTTGCTGAATTAGAAGATGGATCTACTATTGAAGGCGAATCGAATATCACGTTTTTGAATAGAAAAAACGGAGGTAAAATCAAACGAGTATTCACATCACCTAAACTGCTTTTGCCATTAAAAGAATCCATAGATAGCATAATGGATGCAGATATTGTTCTATTAGGACCAGGTTCGTTGTACACATCAATAATTCCCAATCTTTTAGTAACAGATATATCAAAAGCACTAAAAGAAACAAAGGCGGAAGTTGTGTACATATTAAATATCATGACTCAACCTGGAGAAACTAATGGTTACAACGTTACAGATCATGTAGTTGCCATTATTGATCACGCAAATTCAAACATTATCGACAAAATCGTCGTTAATTCCAAGGAAGTAGACAAATACGCGAAATACAGATACAAATCAATTGAAAACTCTACGCCGATTTATATTACAGATGAAGATCGTGAAAATATGGAAAAATTAGGCATAGAAATCATAGAAGCTGATATATGTGATATTAGCTATGATTATATTGTGCATGATTCGAATAAATTGATGAAAACTATATTAGAAAGATATTAGTATGAATACGATTATTGAAAAATTAGACGGACAAAACAAAATACATGCACTTGAAAAAGCTGCAGATTTAATAAAAAATGGAAGTGTAGTTGCATTTCCAACAGAAACAGTATACGGATTAGGAGCAAATGGATTAGATGAAGAAGCTTGCAAAAAAATATTCGATGTCAAGAGAAGAAAAAGAGACAATCCACTAATCTTGCACGTAACTAACGAAGATATGGTGAAGAATTTATCGTCAGAAATCACTGAAGATCAAAAAAAATTGATGGATAATTTGTGGCCAGGTCCATTGACTATAATTTTCAAAAAAAGTGACAAAGTTAATGACGTTGTAAGTTGTGGAGGAAATACAGTTGCAATTAGAAATCCATCGGATGAAATTGCAAGATTTTTGATAGATAAATCTAATTGCCCAATAGCAGCACCGTCTGCGAATAAATCAGGAAGGCCATCACCAACTAACGCACAAGATGTTTACAGCGATATGCAGGGTGAGATTGAAATGATTTTGGATGGAGGAAGTTGTAACATTGGAATTGAATCCACTGTTGTCGATTTGACGGAGAAACCGTACACCATACTTAGACCTGGTTTTTACACAAAAGAAGATTTGGAAGAGTATTTGGATGAGGTAGTTTATGATAAATCTTTAATTGATTCTAACACTATTCCAAAATCCCCAGGGCAAAAATACAAGCACTACGCACCTAAAACAAAACTCATAGTAATCAAAGGAAACATGGATAACATACAAAATTATGTTGATAACTTAGGAATAAATACCGATGAAATTGGATTTATACTCAGTGAAGAAACTGCAACAAATGTAAACTTCAAAAATGTAAAAATTATTTCAAAACGAAATGATTATTTGAATTTTGCGCATAATATTTTCGCTTACCTCAGGGAATTAGACAAATTAAATTACAAATTATTAATTTGCGAAGGGGTAAATGAACAAAAAATGGGTATAAGTATAATGAACAGGCTTAAAAAATCTTGTGCCAATAACATAGAACTAATTTAGTATGTTATAATAAAGAGTATAAAGTTTATTTTATAGGAGGAATTATGAGTAAAGTAACTGTATTTGATCATCCGTTGATTAAACACAAATTAACGATTTTACGTGATAAAAAAACAGGAAGCAATCAATTTAGACAGTTAGTTTCAGAAATAGCAACTTTAATGTGCTATGAAGTTACTAGAGACTTTAAATTAGAAGATTGCGAAGTAGAAACTCCAATAGGAACAACTACCGGTCAAACTCTTAGTGGGAAAAAGTTGGGAGTAGTTCCAATTTTAAGAGCAGGTTTGGGAATGGTTGAAGGATTTTTGAGTGTACTACCAGCAGCAAAAGTTGGACATATAGGATTGTATAGAGATCCTGAAACATTAAAACCTGTTGAATATTATTGTAAATTGCCAAAAGATGTTGAAGAAAGAGATATTATCGTTGTGGATCCAATGCTTGCAACAGGTGGTTCAGCAGAAGCAGCGATTACTTTTTTAAAAGAGCATGGATGTAAGAACATCAAATTGGTTAATATCATAGCGGCTCCAGAAGGAATCAAAATGGTTCAAGAAAAGCATCCAGATGTAGATATATACGTGGCAGGTCTTGATGAAAAATTAAATGAACACGGTTATATCGTACCTGGTTTAGGGGATGCAGGAGACAGATTATTTGGTACTAAATAGCTTTAAGGCTTTTAGTTATATACTTATGGTTTTAGAGTATTTTTCATATTCTAAAACCATCTCTAATTAGGAGGTGAAACAATGTCAGATACTGCTATATCAAAAATTAAAGAAGCTGAAGAGAAGGCTAAGCTTATTGTCGATGAAGCTAATGAAAAAAGAAAAAGCATTTTAGAGGATGCAAAATCAGAAGCTGAACAAAAATACAACGACATTATCAACGAAGCGCAAAAAGTTCGAAATGAAAAACTTGAATCTTCAAAGAATAAAGCAATTGAAGAATCAAAAGATTTGGAACAAAAAGCTAAGATGAATAACGAAGGTATTAAAAACATCGACATTGATACAGTTGAAGGACTTGTAGACAAAATCGTTGAAAGGATAGTGAGTTAATGGCTATTGTAAAAATGAGCAAATTTGATTTGTATTCATTTGATTATGATAGGGAAAAATTACTCGAAGATCTTCAAAAGTTTAATTATGTTCATATTGATGAAAAGAAAGTAGAAGACGAAAATCAAGGTGTAAGGAATTTAGATAATTCTGAACAAATTGTTAGCACTAGTGAAAAGCTTACCAAAGTAAAATGGGCTATAGATTTGCTTGAAAAGTATTCAGAAAAGCACAATAAGATAGACGAATTAAAACAAGGTAAGAAAACATTTAGACTAGATGAGCTTACTAAAAAAGCACTTGATTTTGACTTTGATGAACACTACAAAGAACTTTCATCTTTGGATAAACAACTAACTGAACTTGATCAGAACAATCAAACCTTGAACCAAAAAAAATCTGAATTAACTCCATGGGAGGAGTTAGATTTGGATATTTCAAAGATTGATGATTTTGAAAGGGTTAAGGTAGTTACAGGAACTGTAAGTGATAAATTCATCGATCAGTTGAAATTAAACACAAAAGATATTGAAGATATTTATATCGAAGAAATTTCTCGTAATTCAGGCTTTGTTTACTTGCTGGTTATCTCTAAGGATTATGAAAAAGCACAAGATATTCTAAGAGACAATGGATTTGTCAATATTAATATTAAAGCAAATGGACTTGTAAAAGATGAAATCAGAAATATTGACGAACAAATCATTGCAAATAAAAAGCAATACAAAGAAATAGAAAATCAAATTAAATCAAAAACAGATTTGACTGAACAATTTAAGATTTATCATGATTATCTCGAAAACAACAGCTTAAAAGAAGAAGCTACAAGCAAAATTAAGAGGACAGATAAGATTGATATTATCGAAGGATATGTTCCTACCGACAAGGAAAAAGATTTTGAAAATGTACTACAAAACTCATTGAATAATAAGTATTATTTGGAAATGAATCCAGCAGATAAGAATGATCCAAATGTACCAATTATTTTAAAAAACAGAGGATTTGCAAAAGCTTTTGAAAGTATAACGGGAATGTATTCATTGCCAAAATACAACGAAGTTGATCCAACACCATTATTGGCGCCTTTCTATTGTTTCTTCTCAGGAATGATGATTGGTGATTTGGGATATGGATTGATTGTATTTTTAGCAATAATCGTAGCTCTCAAGATTTTTAATCTTGATGAAAAGAAAAAACAATTCTTGAAATTCTTTATGTTCATATCAATTGCCTCAATGTTCTGGGGATACATTTATGGATCGTTCTTCGGTGGAATTATACCAATGACACCTATCATTGACACAAGCAAAAACGCAATGACTTTAATAGTTTTATGCTTAATCTTTGGTTTTATACATTTATTCTTTGCATTGGGAATCAAGGCTTACATGTTGATCAGAGATCACAAACCTTTAGATGCATTTTACGATGTAGGGCTATGGTATTTAATTATTATTAGTATATTGATATTATTAACTGGTAACCTATTAGGATTACCTGCAATGGCAATGACAGTAGCAAAATGGATTGCAATTGCATCAGCTGTGGGGATAGTTCTAACAGCAGGAAGAGATGCAAAAAGCATTGGTGGTAAGCTTGGCTCAGGATTGTATTCGTTGTACGGAATATCTGGCTGGATTGGAGATTTCGTATCATATATGAGACTAATGGCATTGGGCTTATCAGGAGCATATATTGCTGTAGCAATTAATATGATTGTAAAAATGATGGCTGGATCAAGTATCATAGGATTTATATTTGGACTTATCGTATTCGTGGTATTCCAAGCATTTAACGCATTCCTATCGTACTTGTCGGCATACGTTCACTCTGCTAGATTGATTTTCGTAGAAATGTTCAATAAGTTCTACGAAGGTGGTGGAGTGCCATTCAAGAAACTTATAACAGAATCAGAATATTTTAACATAACAAACAAATAGGAGGATATTATGGAAAAATTCTTTTTAGAAAACGGTGGATTAGTTTTAGGAGTATTATCAGTAGTAATAGCAGTTTTATTCTCAGGTATGGGATCTGCTAAAGGTGTAGGTAGAGCAGGGGAAGCTGCAGCTGGAGTAGTTATTGAAGAACCAGAAAAATTTGGTAAGTCATTAGTACTTCAATTATTACCAGGTACACAAGGTTTGTACGGATTCGTAATTGGTATTTTAATTCTATTCAAACTTGCAGGTGGAAGTATTTCCTTAGCACAAGGATATGTTTATATTGCAGCAGCATTACCAGTAGGAGTTGTAGGATATTTCTCAGCAATTGCTCAAAGTAAAGTAGCAGTTAGTGGTATCAATATCTTAGCAAAGAATGAACCTCAACAAGCAAAAGGTATTATCTATGCAGTAATGGTTGAGTTATATGCCATCTTAGCATTCGCTATTTCATTCTTATTAATGAACCAAATCCAAGCTTAATGGTGATTTAGATGTCTAATTTAGATAATATAATTAATGAAATTCTTGAAGATGCAAAAAAAGAATCTGAACAAATTCTAAATAATGCAAATCAAGAAAAAGAAAAAATCATTGAAACTAAAATAGACCAGGCCAATCAAGAAAAAGATACAATATTAAAAAAAGCAGAATCTGAAGCGAAAGGCGTGTACGATAGACATTTGTCTCAAGTTGGTTTAAAATCAAGAGATAATGCGCTTTTTGCAAAACAAGAAGTAATCGATAGTGTTTTACAAAAAATTAAAGATAAATTAAAGAATATGTCACTTGAAGATTATAAAAAATACCTAACAAATAGTTTATCCAAAATGGATTTGAATAGTGATGATTTGTTAGTATTACAATCTGATAAGTACGACAGTTTGAAGAATGAAAACTTTAATGTAAAAGTATCAGATGAAACAGTTGACAGTGGATTTTGTATTAAAAGAGGTAATGTATTAATCAATAATAATTTTTCTTCACTGGTCGATTCAATGAAAGATGAATTGGAAGTAGAAATTGCAAAAACTCTTTTTAAGAAGTAGGTGATAATATGAAAAAAGAAGATTTCATACATCAATCTGCTATAACTCGTGTTAAAGAAAAGGAATTGTTGAGTAAGAATGATTATGAAAGACTGATAGATGCTAGTAATTTAGAAGAAACTGTAAGATTACTTTCGGATTCAGTGTATCAATCAGAATTTGCAAAGCTTGATAATTATAAGAATTACGATGTTGCTTTGAAAAATGAGTTAAAAAAGACTTATAAATACATGTATGATATGAGTAGTTTCCAATTTCCTGTCGATTTAATGGCATTAAAATACGATTATCATAATTTAAAAGTTTTGATTAAAGAATATCTAAAAGATGAAGATTTTTCTTCAATGTTAAGCGATATAACTAGAATTGAATTCAAGAGCATGAGAGATTCAATAAGAGAAAATACTGAAATTGAAATGGAACATTTTGATAAAGTTATTAAAGAATCAATCGCTGATTACGAAGAAAACAAAGATCCTCAAATGGTAGATATTTATGCTGACAGAGAATATTTTGTGGAAACTTCAGAAATTGCAAAACAAATTGATTCAGATTTGATAAATGAATACGTCGAAGATTTGATAGATTTTACTAATATTAAAACTTTACTTAGAGTTCAAAACCAAAAGAAAAGTTTAGAATTTTTGAAAAAAGTCATTATTCCTAATGGTAGTATTGAATCTGAAAAGTTTGAAAGTGAATTGCATTCTGAAATTACCGAAGATAGTCCATTATTCAAACAAGCTAGAATTTACTACTATGTAAAAGAAGCTATCAGTGAGTATAAGAAATCAAATAGTTTATCTGTCTTTGAAAAAGCAATGGATGATTATTTGATGGAAAAAATCAAAGAAATCAAAAAGGTTACTTATGGACCTGAGGTTTTGTTTGGATATTTATTTGCAAAAGAAACTGAAATTAAGAATCTTAGGATTATTTTTGTAGGAAAGATTAACTCATTGAAACCTGATTATATCAGGAGTAAGTTGAGGTTAAGTTATGCGTAAAAAAGTAGCTGTAGTAGGTGATAGAGATTCTGTGTTGGTCTTCAAAGCTTTGGGAGTAGATGTTTTTGAATCTATTGAAAGCACTGATGCTAGAAAAACAGTTGATAGATTAGCAAAAGAAGACTACGGAGTGATTTTTATTACTGAACAAATAGCAGAAAAAATCAAAGAAACAATAGATAGATATAATGATAAAGTTTCACCAGCTATTATCTTGATACCTTCTAATCAAGGTAGCTTGAACATTGGAATGAACAGAATCAATACTAATGTCGAAAAAGCTGTTGGAGCGAACATTTTGTAAAGGAGAGCTTATATTGAAAGAAGGTAAAGTATTAAAAGTATCCGGACCTTTGGTAGTTGCTGAAGGAATGGAAAACGCAAGCGTATATGACGTTGTTGAGGTTTCAGACGATAAGCTCATTGGAGAGATTATTGAAATGAGAGGCGATAAAGCCTCAATTCAAGTATATGAAGAAACAACAGGAATTGGCCCTGGAGATAAAGTTGTATCTACAGGACATCCACTTTCAATCGAATTGGGACCTGGTATATTAGAGCAAATGTTTGATGGTATTCAAAGACCATTAAAATCTTTGCAAGAAAAAGCTGGAGACTTCTTGTTAAGAGGAGTTAGCGCTCCATCATTAAACAGAGAAAAGAAATGGGAATTCAAACCTGTTAAATCTGTTGGAGATGAAGTTGAACCAGGAGATATTATAGGTGAAGTTCAAGAAACTGAAGTAATTGTTCACAAAATAATGGTTCCAGCTAATGTGTCTGGTAAAATTAAATCAATTGAATCTGGAGAATTTACTGTTGAACAAACAGTTTGCGTTGTTGAAGGTGAATCAAAAGATATTGAAATAAACATGATTCAAAGATGGCCTGTAAGAGATGGTAGACCTTATAAGGAAAAAGAAGATCCAATTAGACCATTGATTACTGGTCAAAGAGTTATTGATACATTCTTCCCAGTTGCAAAAGGTGGTACTGCAGCAATTCCAGGACCTTTCGGTAGTGGTAAAACAGTAGTTCAACACCAATTAGCTAAATGGGCAGACGCTGAAATAGTTGTGTATGTAGGTTGTGGAGAACGTGGTAACGAAATGACAGACGTACTTAACGAATTCCCTGAATTGATTGACCCTAAGACTGGACAATCATTGATGAAGAGAACTGTTTTGATAGCAAATACTTCAAACATGCCAGTAGCAGCCAGAGAAGCAAGTATCTACACTGGAATTACAATTGCTGAATATTACAGAGATATGGGTTATTCAGTAGCAATGATGGCCGACTCAACATCAAGATGGGCGGAAGCTCTTCGTGAAATGAGTGGTAGACTTGAAGAAATGCCTGGTGATGAAGGTTACCCTGCATACTTGGCATCAAGAATTGCGGACTTCTACGAACGTGCTGGTAAAGTAAAATGTTTGGGTAGTGACGGAAGAGATGGATCATTGACAGTTATTGGTGCGGTATCTCCTCCAGGTGGAGATATTTCAGAACCAGTTACACAATCTACACTTAGAATTGTAAAAGTATTCTGGGGATTGGATTACGCATTAAGTTACATGAGACACTTCCCAGCTATTAACTGGATTAACTCTTATTCATTGTATCAAGATAAGATCGACGAATATTTGGATGCAAATGTAGATTCAAAATTCTCGGACTACAGAAAACAAGCAATGAAGTTATTACAAGAAGAATCATCTTTACTAGAAATAGTAAGATTGGTTGGACGTGATTCATTAAGCGATGAAGACCAAATCAAGCTTGAAACTTCAAAATCTTTGAGAGAAGATTTCTTGCAACAAAACGCATTCCACGAAACAGATACATTCTGTTCATTGGACAAACAAGCAAAAATGTTGGATTTAATATTAACATTCCACAAGGAATCTTTGGAAGCTTTGCAAGAAGGAGCTTATGTTTCAGAAATTTCAAAACTTCCTGTAAGAGAAAAAATCACACGTGCAAAAAATATTCCAGAAGACGAATTACAAAGATTTGACGAAATTAAACAAGAAATTAAATCACAAATTACCGATTTAGTTAATGGAGGTGAACGTTAATGATTAAAGATTATAATTCAGTAACAGAAGTAGTCGGACCATTAATGGCGGTAGAAGGTGTAGAAGGCGTAAAATACGACGAACTTGTTGAAATAGAATTACAAAATGGTGAAAAAAGACGTGGTCGTGTTGTAGAAATTGACCACGATGTAGCAATGGTTCAAGTATTCGAAGGTACAAAAGGGATCAACTTACAAGAAACTACAGTAAGATTTTTGGGTAGACCTTTGGAACTTGGAGTATCTGAAGATATGATTGGTAGAGTATTCGATGGTTTAGGTAGACCAATAGATAATGGCCCTAAAATTATTCCAGAAGATAAAGTGGACATCAATGGTTCATCTATCAACCCAGTATCTAGAGATTATCCATCAGAATTTATTGAAACAGGTGTTTCTACAATAGATGGTTTGAATACTCTTGTTAGAGGACAAAAACTTCCTATATTCTCAGGATCAGGTCTTCCTCACAACAAATTGGCAGCTCAAATAGCAAGACAAGCAAAAGTTTTGGGTAAAGATGATAAATTCGCCGTAGTATTCGCTGCGATGGGAATAACATTTGAAGAAGCTCAATATTTCATCGGAGACTTCAATAAAACAGGCGCTATCGACAGAGCAGTATTGTTCATGAACTTAGCAGATGACCCAGCGATTGAAAGACTTTCAACTCCAAAAATGGCACTTACTTGTGCAGAATTCTTGGCTTTTGAAAAAGGAATGCACGTATTAGTAATCATGACAGACATGACAAACTACGCAGAAGCACTACGTGAAGTATCAGCAGCCAGAAAAGAAGTTCCAGGACGTAGAGGATATCCAGGATATTTGTATACTGACCTTGCAACTTTATACGAAAGAGCTGGTAAGATTGTTGGAAGAGAAGGATCTATTACACAAATTCCTATCTTGACAATGCCAGAAGATGATATTACTCACCCAATACCAGACTTGACAGGATACATTACAGAAGGTCAAATCATACTTTCTCGTGAATTATACAAGAAAGGTTATGAACCACCTATCAATGCTATTCCATCACTATCAAGACTTAAGGATAAAGGTATTGGTAAAGGCAAAACAAGAGAAGACCACGCAGATACAATGAACCAAATCTACGCAGGATATGCATCTGGACTTGATGCAAAACAATTATCTGCAATCCTTGGTGAATCTGCGTTAAGTGATGCTGATAAAGCATTTGCTAAATTTGCTGAAAGATTCGAAAGAGAATATGTAGATCAAGGTTATTATACTGATAGATCAATCGAAGAAACTCTTAATATAGGTTGGGATTTATTAAAAGAAATACCACGTACAGAATTGAAGAGAATCAAAGATGAATTAATAGATAAATATCTTGGAAATGGTGAAGGGACTGATGAGTAATGGCAAGACTCAATGTCAATCCTACAAGAATGGCTCTTTCGGAGCTGAAAGCTAGGCTCAAAACATCTTCTAGAGGTCACAAGTTATTAAAAGACAAACAAGATGAACTTATGAGACAATTCATCGAAATGATCAAAGAGAACAAAGCTTTAAGAGAAAAAGTTGAAGCGAAACTTCAAAACTCTTTTAGTGATTTTCTAATGGCAAGTGCAATAATGAGCCCAGAGTTTTTAGATGAAGCGGTATCTTTTCCAAAAACAAAGGTAAATGTTGATATCGAAACTAAAAACGTAATGAGTGTTATTATTCCACAAATGAAATTTACTCGTGAAGGCGAAGCTGATTCTAGTGAGATATATCCTTATGGGTATGCACAAACATCACAAGATTTGGACTTGGCAATTGATTCATTGAATTCAGTAATGGATGAAATGTTAGAATTGGCACAAATCGAAAAAGCCACACAATTAATGGCGGATGAAATTGAACAAACTAGAAGAAGAGTAAACGCTTTGGAATATAGAACAATTCCAGACCTGGAAGAAACAATTAAATATATCAGAGCTAAGCTTGATGAAAATGAACGTGCTAATATTACAAGACTTATGAAAGTCAAAGATATTATCGCAAAGCAAGAAAACGAAGCTTAAATATAAGACTGGGTAAAATAATTTTAGAATTAGATTACTCAGTCTTTTTTGTTTTTTTTTGGATAAATTTTTTTAAAAATTTCGCATAAAATTATGATTAGTTATGTTGATAATATTTATTAGCTATGCTATTATTTTAGTAGTATTAATCTAAGTTTGAAGGATAAATTAAAAAATTTTTATCAGATTTAGTTATTTAATTTTTTGAACTATTTTAAAATATTGTTTTTTATTAAAAATCGCTTTTAATTAGAATTTTTTAAATATAAAACTTTATACTTGGAAAGGGACTGCTCAATGAAAATTACGACAGATTATAAGAAACAATTATTGGATATGATGTTTGATATTTACATAAAATACCATAACAGTGAGAAAGATTCGATGGAAAGCCTAAGGCTGTATTCTCACAATAGATTGGAAAATTGTCAGAATAAAGATAAAAGAAATTTTTGTTCATCATGTTCAATTAGATGTTTCAGCAAAAACAGAAGAGAAGATATCAAGAGAGTTATGAAATATTCAGGGCCGAGGTTGATTTTTTACAGACCATTAGCACTTCTCAGACATACATTTAATCACTTTTGGAGGAATTTAAATGATAAATAAAAGACTTATTGCTATGATGAAAGATTCAACAAAATATGTTTTGTACACTGTTTTATTAAACTGGATTGGGCTTGTTTTTAATATTATTTTTGTAATAACGATTTCAGGCGTTATTCAAAATATTTATGAAAAAAAAGAAATTGGAGACTCATTTTACATTTCTTTGGTTATTATGATTTTGACAATAATTGTAAGGTATTTTACAAGTTATAATAGTCATATTCTATCGCAGAAAGCATCTGTTATAGTGAAAAAAGAGTTGAGACATAAATTATACGAAAAATTACTTAGCTTTGGTACATCATATAACAAATTCGTAAACACGTCAGAATTATTGCAACTTGCAGTCGATGGAATAGAACAACTTGAAATGTATTTCGGTGGATTTTTACCTCAGTTTGGATATAGCATTCTTGCACCAGTTACTCTATTTGCGGTACTTATGTTTTTTTCTCCAAAAGCAGCTTTGGTGATGATAATAGCAGTTCCTTTGATTCCATTATCCATAGTAGCAATTATGAAATTTGCAAAAAAACTTTTGGGAAAATACTGGGGAAATTACGCAAATTTAGGACAGACATTTCTCGACAATGTAGCTGGTCTTACTACATTGAAGATATATCAAAGAGATTACGACTACGAGAAAAAAATGGACAGGGAAGCTGAAGATTTCAGAAGGATAACGATGAAAGTTTTGAGTATGCAGTTAAATTCCATTACCGTGATGGATGTAATCGCATTTGGAGGAGCTGCGATTGGTTCTATCATATCAATAGTTCAACTTGTAAATGGTCAAATTTCACTAAAATCTGCGATTATTGTGATATTACTTGCAGCGGATTTCTTCATTCCACTAAGGCAACTCGGTTCGTTTTTTCACGTATCAATGAATGGTATGGCAGCGAGCGATAAAATATTTAAAATACTTGATTCTCATATTGAAGAAAGAGGAGATAGTGAATTTCCGAGAGAACTATCTTCTATTAAATTTGAAAATGTGGATTTTTCATACGACGGAATTAGAAACATAATAAACAATTTGTCTTTTTGTATAAGTTCCAATTCTATTACTTCTTTTGTTGGAGAATCTGGTTCGGGAAAATCAACTGTTGCATCTCTTCTTCTCGGTATAAACAAAAGAGTTTCCGGAAAGATAACGTATGAAAATACCGAGCTTTTCGACATTAAAGAATCTGATTTGATGAAAAATGTGACGATAGTTTCGGCTAACAGTTATATTTTCAAAGGCAGTTTAAGAGATAATCTTTCTATGGGAAATGTAGATGTATCAGATGATGATATGTATACTATACTGAAAAAAGTAAATCTCTATGATTTTTTCGAATCTGAAAATTCATTGGACACAAAAATTAACGAAGCGGGCTCAAATCTATCAGGTGGACAAAGACAGAGATTGGCAATTGCGAGAGCCATACTAAAAGATAGCAAAGTATATATTTTTGATGAGGCGACATCTAACATAGATTTGGAAAGCGAAGAAATAATAATGAATCTCATAAATGAAATTGCAAAAGACAAAATTGTTGTGTTGATTTCTCACAGACTTGCAAATGTTACTTCATCAGAAAAAATTTACGTTTTAAAAAACGGAAATATTATAGAGCAAGGTTGCCATAAGCAATTAATCTCGAATGATGGTTTGTATAAAAAGATGTTCACAGAGCAATATAAATTAGAAGATCTAGGAGAAATATAATATGAGAAGAAGTGGATTTAATATTATGATGAAATTGATAACTCTTGTAAAACCGCTAATAGGGTTTATGTTTCTGGCAATAATAGCAGGAGTTATTGGGAATTTGGCAGCAATTTTTATCCCTGCATATTCTTCTTATGTAATAGCGAATATTGTATCAAGAGCAGATCAAATTAATTTGAATATGAGCTTCATATTGTTGTTAGTGCTGGCGATTTCACGAGGATTTTTGAGATATGTAGAGCAGTTGTGCAACCACTTTATCGCGTTTAAGCTACTAGCTATAATAAGAAATAAAGTTTTTAGAGCGCTTAGGAGACTTGCACCAGCAAAGCTAGAAGGAAAAGAAAAGGGAAATCTTATTTCTCTTATTACAAGCGACATAGAACTTCTTGAAGTTTTTTATGCACACACTATATCGCCAATTTTTATCGCTTTTATCACAAGCGCTATAGTTGTTTCGATTTTATTCGCATACAGTGTTAAAGCTGCAATTTTTGCGATGATTTCATATTTAATTGTTGGGCTATTTCTACCTATTTTTTCTTCAAAAAGTGGCAAGAAGGAAGGGTTGGAATTGAGAAATGAATTTGCAGATTTAAATTCATATCTTTTGGATTCTTTGAGAGGAATGAAGGAAGTAATACAATACTCTTATGGAGAAAAAAGACTCGACTACATTGATGAAACCACTGTGAAACTCAATAGAAAACAAGAACGCATAAAAGTTTTTGAAGCACAAAATAGGGGTTTTACAACATCGATTGTTGCACTTCTTGGTCTTATTATGTTTGTAATTATGAAAAACGAAATGGTAGCTATCTTCGATATAAATAAATTAATTGTAGTCACAGTTCTTTTTATGTCCAGTTTTGGGCCGGTGATAGCTCTTTCAAGTTTGTCGGCAAATCTTAGAAGCACTTTTGCCAGTGGAGATAGAGTGCTAAACATACTTGAAGAAAAACCTCAAGTTCTCGAAGTTTACGACCAAAATAAAACGTATTTTAGTGATTTGAAAATTGAGGACATAACTTTTAGCTATAATGATGAGATTATTTTGAATGATTTCAACCTCAGTTTAGAAAATGGCGAAAAATTAGCGATTTTTGGAAAAAGCGGCTCTGGAAAATCGACTCTTTTGAAACTTATAATGAGGTTTTGGGATGTCGACAAAGGCGAGATTAAAATATCGGACAGAAACATCAAACAAGTCAACACAAAAGATTTGCGTGACATAGAAAATTATATGACCCAAGAGACGTATCTTTTTCAAGGTAGCATACTAGAAAATATTAAGATAGCAAAAAAAGATGCGAGCTTGAATGAGGTGATAGAGGCTTGCAAGAAAGCATCGATTCATGATTTTATTTGCTCGCTTAAAGATGGATATGAGACAAATGTCGGAGAACTCGGAGAAAAATTGTCCAGTGGTGAAAAGCAGAGAATTGGTCTAGCGAGGGTTTTTCTACACGATGCGCCATTATATATCTTAGATGAGCCAACTAGTAATTTAGATGCGTTGAATGAGGGCATTATTTTAAATGCGATTTTGAAAGAAGAAAACAAATCTATGTTAATAGTGTCCCACAGGAAATCTGCGTTGAATATCGCTGATAAGACTATTGAGATAAAGACAAAAAGAAATTCGTAAAGATTTGATTGAGTAGATGAAAATTTCTTACGAGCGATTTTATCATGAGTGATTTGAAAAAATGAACAGGAACGGATAATGAAAATTATAATTTCACCAGCGAAAACATTTAAGATTAGAAAATTAAAAAAAGAGAATATTGATTGTTTATTTGAAAATAAGAAAAATGCGCTAGTTTCAATAATGAAAGAAAAATCCATTGAAGAATTAAAATCAGTCTGGAAATGTTCTGACAAAATAGCTGAGGAAAGTTACAAGATTTATGAAAAATTTGATGTATCACCAAAAGGTTGTGCGATATTAAGTTTTGATGGAATACAATATCAATACATGGATGTTAACTCATTGGATGAAAATCAATTAGGATATCTGGAAGAACATCTCAGAATATTATCGGGACTTTACGGAATACTAAGACCATTAGATGAAATATCAAAATATAGATTGGATTTTGAAGACAAATTAATTAATCTGTATGAATTTTGGGAAGATGAAATAAGAAATCACTTTAAAGGTGAGGAAATAATCGATTTGGCATCAAAAGAGTATGGTCAGAATATTTACAAATACTTAGATAAAACACCTGTTAAGATTGATTTTAAAGAAGAAGTATTTGTAGAAGGAGATATTAAATTAAAGACAAAGGCAACTCCATCTAAAATTCTTAGAGGTAGAATGGTAAATTATATGGCAAGAAATAATGTTGAAGATATTGAACAATTGAAGAAGTTCTCTTGTGATGGATATAATTTTTCTGAAGATTACAGTGATACAAATAAACTTGTTTTTGTGAAATCAAAAGTGTTTGATTAATTAAAAAAGACTTTGTTTGTAACATGTGTTAAACAAAGTCTATTTTTTGATTTTTTTGATTTTTGTTTTGTATTTGTTTCTATAATCGTTAGGCGTAACTTTCACCACTCTACGAAATGCCTGATCGAAATAAGATTGGGAATTGAATCCACAGAGTTTTGCTATATCATTGATTGGCTTGTTTGATGTTTTTAATAGCAACATCGCAGATTCCATTCTTCTGTTTAGCAAAAATTGCATTGGAGTTTTACCATAATGATTTTTGAATTCGTGGATTAAATGTGACTTAGAGACCATAAATTTTTCTGAAATAGAATCTAGTGTGATTTCTTGGTTGAAATTTTCATAAATATAATCTTCGACATGTTTAGTAAATGAATCTTGTGCAGGATCATCCATTGTGAATTTCAAATCGCCACGTCTTTGAATTTCTGTAATCAAAATACTAATCAAACAAGAGCACACTCTTTGATATCTAAATCTCTTGTACTTGGCTTCTTCCAATATTTTGTTGATATAGTACAAAATTACCATATCACGGTCGTTGATGTGATTGTGTTTGATACTAAGCACTGCTTTATCTTTTTGTTCTGTATCGAAAGATACTTCAGAAATAGCTAGTGTATAGAACTCAAAACTTTCTGATTTAGAAATTTCTGTAATTCTGGAACCTTGATTTACTATTAATACATCAAAAGGAAGAATTTCTATCTTTTTGTCATTTACAATAAAAGTTCCATTTCCTTTAAGGCAATAGTACATTTGATAAAAAGGAAGTATTCCTCTTTTCACTTCTTCATTCATTTTAAGTTCTGTTTTAGAAATAAATAATAACTTGATGTACAAATCATCTCTAGGCTCAATCTTGTAAAATTCACTATTCATTTTCTTTTTCCAAGCAATCCTTGCATATTCCGTTAATCAAAATATTTGTAGAATTGATTTTGAATCCTTTCAAATCGGAACTTTCAACAGTATTTTCCATATTAAAATTGTAAATCTTGCCACATTTATCACATTTAAAATGTCCATGAGTTTCAGTCGTTATGTCGTATCTTAGCTCTGAGTTATCGATGTTAAGTTCAGATACAATACCAGCTTTCACGAAGACTTTAACTGTATTATAGATAGTTGTTCTAGATAATGTAGTCAATTTCGGAGCCAAATTTCTGTAAATATCATCTACAGTTGGATGAATATGATGATTTTCCAAATAATCTAAAATTACAATTCTTTGATATGTAGGTTTAATACCATTGTCTAGTAATTTTGTTCTTAAATAATTTCCATTGTTTTCCATAATAATTTCCTTTCAAATAACGCTTTTTATTATATCAGCTAGAAGATATACAAGTCAAACCACTTGAAATATATTTGACTTCAATGTAGAATATATAGGATAAAAAATCAAAGGAGTGTTTTATGAAAAGAATTATTGGAGTAGACGAAAAAGTATCTCCAAAGATGCTAATACCTCTAAGTATTCAACATACTTTCGCTATGTTTGGAGCGAGTGTATTGGTGCCTATAGTTTTGGGGATTAATCCTAGTATTGTTTTATTGATGAACGGTATAGGTACACTGTTATTTATTTTGATAACAAAAAGAAAAGCACCAGCGTATTTGGGGAGTAGTTTTGCCTTCTTAGGACCAGCAACTATAATAATTGGACAATCGGGATTTCGTTATGCACAGGGAGCTTTCGTTGCAATAGGACTTATTGGATGTATTTTAGCATACATAATTTATAAATTTGGAACGGATTGGATTGATGTTGTTTTGCCACCTGCAGCTATGGGAAGTGTTGTAAGTTTGATAGGATTTGAACTTGCACAAGCAACTGTTTCTGGTGGTAAGATCGGTGCAAATATCATGACGGATACAAGAACTACAAACGATCTTATAGTTTTCTTGGTCACATTGTCAGTAGCAATCTTAGGTTCTGTTTTATTCAAAAAATTCTTAGCTACAATACCGATATTAATCGCAATTATAACAGGTTATATTGTAAGTGTAGCATTAAAAATGGTCGATTTTACACCGGTAATGCAAGCATCATTATTTACGTTGCCTAAATTTCAACTTCCAATATTTGACCTAAAATCTATAATCACAATGTTGCCTGTAATTTTGGTAATAACAAGTGAACACATTTCACACCAAGTAGTTACAAGTAATATCATAGGAAGAGATTTATTAAAAGAACCTGGCCTTCATAGATCGATTTTTGCAGATAACTTTTCAACTGCAATATCTGGATTTATAGGCGGAGTTCCAACAACAACTTACGGTGAAAATATCGGCGTAATGGCAATTACTAAAGTTTATTCAGTTTATGTAATTGCGGGAGCTGCTTGTATATCAATTTTAATGGCATTTATTGGACCATTATCAGCACTTATTTCATCAATACCAGGAAATGTAATAGGTGGAGTAACATTCTTACTTTACGGCATGATAGGAACAAGTGGTATCAGATTATTAGTAGACCAAAAAGTAGATTACTCACAATCCAAAAACTTAATATTAACTTCTGTAATATTTGTAACTGGACTTTCAGGATTGAAAATAAACTTCTTGGGAGTATCATTATCAGGAATGGTTCTAGCATCAGTTGTTGCAGTAGTATTGAGCTTATTATTCTATGTATTTGATAGATTGGGAATAATGAACGATTAATAAGTATAATTAGTGGACTTTTATTAGTTCACTAATTTTTTTATTGAAAAATAGCATTCGTATCATTTTTTCGCAAGTTTATGTATAATTTTAGTATGA
The DNA here is from genome assembly GCF_052932165.1 of Finegoldia sp. P3-F-LR. Lineage (NCBI taxonomy): Bacteria > Bacillati > Bacillota > Tissierellia > Tissierellales > Peptoniphilaceae > Finegoldia > Finegoldia sp. P3-F-LR. Next base: position 29,648 of record NZ_JBRFJE010000002.1, read on the forward strand.
AGGTTTTAATTATAGAAGACGATAAAATAATTTTAAATTCACTTAAAAAATATTTAGAAAATTGGGAATACGAAGTGTCCACAAATTCTGGAATAGATATTATGGAGGATGTCAAGAATATAAAGCCAGATATAATATTGATGGATATTATTCTTCCTAGTTTTAACGGATATTTTTGGTGCGAAAAAATACGAAAAGCAACTGATATTCCAATAATTTTCATATCTTCAAAATCAGAGGATTTGGATATAATAATGGGAATGCAGATGGGAGCTGACGATTATATTACAAAGCCATTTAATTTTGATGTACTTATGGTAAAAATTAACGCCGTAATGAAAAGATATTACGGAAACAACATCATCAAAAGCGTTTTGGAGTTTAATGAAGTCATGCTTTTTGTGAATGAATTCAGATTAGAATTCAATGACAATGAAATTAACCTCACAAAAACAGAAATGCTAATTTTAAAATCGCTATTTGAAGCTAAAGGTGAAATAGTAACTAGGGAAAAATTGATGGATAAATGTTGGCAAAATGATTTTTTCATAGATGATAATACTTTAGCTGTGAATATCAATAGAATAAGAAAAAAATTAAACAAACTTGGCTTGGACGATTTCTTGTTGACTAAGAAATATTCAGGCTACTATTTAAATGATGGAAGAAATTAAAATGGATAAATTAGTGTGCTTTTTGAAGAAAAATCTCAATTCTATTTTGTTTTTTGTGTCAATAAATGCTATTTATTTTATGGTTGTTTATTTGAACAATGTAGACCTAAAAGTGTTTTTACAAGGTTTTGAAATCTGTTTAATAGTATTTTTAATTTATTTGGTGATTAAATACTTAGATTTTCAAAAAGAATTATCAAATGATGAGAAAATTGAAGAATTAGAAACACAAATTGAAAATATGAGAAATGACTACATTTCATGGCAAAAAGATATCCAAGAATATTTCTCTATGTGGGTACATCAGATTAAAACTCCAATAACTTGCTTGGAAATTCTGACAGAAGGTAATACAGAAATGAAAATGCAACTTAAATCAATCGACAATTACACGAATATGGCTATAAATTATTTGAAGCTAAATTTGCACGAAAAAGACATGGATATAAGCGTTGTCGATGTGGATAATTTGCTGAATATTTTAGTCAAAAAATACTCACTTTTGTTCATCAACTCACATATTAGTTTGGATTTTAGAAAAAATGGCTTAAAATGCATCACTGATAGCAAATGGCTTAGTGTTTTATTGGAGCAAATCCTCTCTAATGCAATTAAATATTCTGAAAATTCACAGATTATCTTAGATTCATTCAAAAAAGATAATGCTGTCGTGATTTTAATAGAAGATCACGGAATAGGAATTCCAGAAGAAGATATCAATAGAATTTTTGATAAAGGATATTCTGGATTTAATGGAAGATTAAAACAAAAATCAAGTGGTTTGGGATTGTATTTGGCAAAATCTATAGCAGATAAACTGGAAATAACTTTGAAAGTCGACTCTGTCGTAGGTCAAGGTAGTAAATTTTATATAATTGTGAATAACTAATCTTACAAATTTGTAAGATTGAATGATTTTTGTTAGTTTAGATAAATGCTACTTTTTCTAAATTCATTTAACATATAGTTATGGAGGGTGTTATGAATATTTTAGAATTAAACAACGTAAGAAAAGTATACAAAACGAAAAATGTTGAAACAGTAGCATTAAAAGATGTGAATTTTTCTGTAGAAAAGAATGAATTTATAGCAATAATGGGGGAATCAGGTTCAGGTAAAACAACTTTACTGAATGTAATATCAACATTAGACAAGCAAACTAATGGCAAAGTTGTGTTAAATGGCAAAGATATTTCCACATTAAAAGAATCGGAAGTTGCAAAGTTCAGAAGGGAAAAGCTTGGATTTGTATTTCAAGATTTTAATTTATTGGATATTTTCTCAAACAAAGACAATATATTTTTGCCAATGGTACTTTCAGATTATAAGCCAAAAGAAATGGAGCAAAGATTGTCTGAAATCCAAGGTTTGTTAGGAATTGAATCTTTTGTCAACAAATATCCTTATGAGGTTAGTGGTGGACAAAAACAAAGAATTGCTATTGCAAGAGCTTTGATTACAAAACCAGATTTGATATTGGCTGATGAGCCAACAGGTGCATTGGATTCAAAATCATCAGATATGATACTTGATTTATTCACAAAAATTAATAAATTAGGACAAACTATATTGATGGTAACTCATTCTGTGAAGGCAGCTTCGTTTTCTAACAGGGTAATATTCATAAAAGATGGTGTTGTGTTCCATGAGATTTACAAGGGAAATAGCGACAACAATGAATTTATGCAAAGAATTAATGAGTCATTATCTGTGATAAATAATAGAGGTGTAGATAATGAATTCTAAATTATCTACAAAATTTGCTCTCAAAAACTTAAAAGCAAACAAGATTGTAAATATTCCATATATCTTGTCAACAAGTATTATGGTGGCGATTTTGTTCATTATGATATCTTTATTAGATAACAAATACGTTATGCAAAAAGACGAATTTGGAACGATAATAGTATTCGGATCGATTATAATATCGATATTTACATTTGCGATTATTATGTATGCGAATAGGTTTTTGATAAAAAGAAGATTTCAAGAATTTGGATTGTATCGTGTTTTTGGATTGGAGAACAAACACATCAATAGAATTTTGCTAAAAGAAAAGTCGATATTTTTTGTGATTATTTCAATCCTAACAATAGTTTTTGGGATTACATTAGGAAAAGTATTGTTCTTGGCAGTTGGAAAATTGATGCAAGAAAATTTCAGCATAATGCAGTTTGGAATCTCAACCAAAGCAGTTATATTATCACTGGCATTTAATCTTGTAATTAGCGTGTTAACATTTATCTTCGATATATTGAATATAAAATCTGCTACAACTAGGGATTTATTTGCAAAAGGACAAAAATCGGAATCTGAACCAAAAGTCAAAGTAGTATTTTTCATTCTAGCAATAATTCTAACAGCAATTGGTTACTACATTGCGTTGACAATCGAAGGAAGCTTGGAAAGCTTGTTGATGTTTTTCGTGGCAAGTCTACTTGTATTGTTTGGAACATACTGTGGCTTTGTTGCAATAACAATTTTTGTACTAAAATTGATGAAGAAAAACAAGAATTTCTTCTATAAATCGAAAAATTTTATTACAGTTTCTGGAATGCTTTACAGAATGAAATCAAATGCTGTCGGATTAGCTAGTATTGCAATTTTGTGCACAGGAGTTGTAGTATCGTTGTCGACTACAATGGCGATCTACAACAGTGCAGAAAAAGTTGTCGATTCAACTGTAAACAGAGATTACAAATTGACTGGAACGATTACACCAGATAAGAATTTTTCTAAAAATATCGAAAAAGAAAAAACAAGATTAAAAAGTTTAGTCACAGAAAAAACAAATCCTAAAAATGATTATTATCAAGTTAGTACAATGATGTTTGCAAACCTTGATGGCAATAAATTTTCTAAAATGGGAAGGAATAATACCAAGTCTGTCTATATTATGATTCAAACTTTGGATTCATTTAACAATAAGTTTTCAAAAAATTATTCATTGAACGATGGAGAAATTTTATTGAATTCAAATTATATGAAATATATAACATCAGATAAGATAACATTGGGAAGTGCTGATTATAAATTCAAAAAAATTGATGAGCTTGAAGGAAGAAATATCGCAGTGGATATGTTCTACGTCGTAGTGAAAACTGATGAGGATTTGGTAAGATTTTGCAATGATTTCAAGATGCCAATGGAAAATGATGCAGGATACAAACCTCTAGAAGTAGATGTAACTTACTTTTTGGATTCGGACAAAAAACTAGATGGAAAAGAATTTATATCTAAAGACAGTTCTCTTCAATTTGTATCTAGGCAAGAAACAAAAACAGGAGTGTACAGTTTGTTTGGAGCGTTCTTGTACATTGGTTTCATCATAAGTTTTGTTTTATTAATTGGAACTTCTATAATTGCGTATTACAAGCATTTGTCAGAAGGAATTGAAGATAGAAAAAACATTCAAACTATGAAAAAAGTCGGACTCTCAAATAAAATGATTAAAAAGACATCATCGCAACAAATTTATTGGATGTTCTTCTTACCGCTTTTTGTGGCAGTGATTCATTCTGCAGTTGCATCAAAAATGTTGTATCAATTGTGCGGAATTTTTGGAATAAGAAATATATCTGAATTTGCCATTCCATTTGCGATATCAGTAGCTATAATAATTGTAGTGTATTTCGTAATATTTAAAATAACAAGTAACGTCTACTATAATTTGGTAAGCGAAGAAGAATAAACTGAGGGAAACTCCAGTTTTTTTCGTTGTGTGTTTTAAAAAATAATGGTTTCGTGATAAAATAGGAATATCAATTAAGAGGGGTTTTAAAATGAAAGTAGTTAGAACTGAAGATGCGGTAGGTCACATTTTACCGCACGATATGACTAGAATTGTAAAGGACGTGGTTAAGGAAAGAGCTTTTAAAAAAGGTCACGTTATTACAGAAGAAGATATTCCTGTTTTGTTGAGCATGGGCAAGGAACACATTTACGTTATGGAATTAGAAGATGATGATTTACACGAAAATGATTGTGCAATTATTTTGAAAGATATTTGTATTAATGAACACATGCATTCATCTGATATAAAAGAAGGTAAGATTGAAATAATTTCAGATGTGGATGGATTTTTGAAAGTCGACAGGGATAGATTATTTAGGTTGAATTCAATTGATGACATTTCTATTGCAACTGTTCTTGGCAATCAACCAGTAAGAAAAGGACAAAAAATTGCTGGAATGAGAATTATTCCGCTTTTCACAAAAGAAAAAATTATGGATGAAGCGAAGAAAATAATGAATGGTGTTCCTATTTTGGAAATCATTCCATTTGATAAGACAAAAAAATGTTCAATCATTACAACTGGATCTGAAGTGTACAAAGGTCTAATCAAAGATCAATTTGGACCTGTGTTAAAACAAAAAATGAAGGATTACAATTGTGAAGTAATAAATCATGTAATTGTCGATGATAATAGCGAAAATATTACACGAGAAATCAATAAGGCACTAGAAAACAAATCAGATATTATTTTGGTTTCTGGTGGAATGAGCGTCGATCCAGATGATATGACACCAAAAGCTATAAAAGATTCCAAGGCAGAAGTGATAACTTACGGTTCACCTGTACTTCCAGGGGCGATGTTTATGCTAGCTTACAAAAACAATACTGTAATTATGGGACTTCCAGGTTGTGTAATGTTCAACAAATCTACAGTTTTTGATATAATCTTGCCTTATATTTTTGCAAATATTAAAGTTACAAAAGATATGATAAATAGTTTGGGTTATGGTGGATTTTGTATGCAATGTGCTGAGTGTCACTTCCCAAATTGTGAGTTTGGTAAAGGATTATGATTGGAAAAGTAATAAACGAGAAAAAAATATATTTATCAGCAGCAATAATTGTAGCTTCGTTGATTTTTGGGATTTTCATTAGAAAACAATCGGGTCTTTCATTTGAACCTAAAATAATGAATTTTGCACAAAATCTTACAGATAATTTTACTTTTTATATTTTCAAATCATTCACAATACTTGGAAATTTCAGCACGTATTTTTTGATATTAGCTATTAGCTTATATTATTCAAAACGTATTGGCAAGAATTCATTTTTTTCAATAACATTAATGTCTTGTTTAATTGGCCTTGTAGCTATGAATGTGTACAAATATAGTTTTGTGAGAGTAAGACCGTTAGATTTTTTTAAAATAGAACAAGGTGGTTACAGTTATGTTAGCGGTCATAGTTTGGTAAGTACAAGCTTTTATTTTACTTTGAGTTATTTGTTATGCAGTTTGAAAAATTACAAATTCATTTATTTAAGAATAATTCCATTTGTAATTGCTTTTAGTAGGTTGGTTGTGGGAGTGCATTGGCCAACTGATGTGTTTTTTGGAATGTTAGTGGGATATGTGTGTTATCTAGCTACGATTTTTGTGGCAGAAAAATATATAATAAAATCAAATAAAAATCTTGATGAACTATAAATTTATTTTTATAGTTCATTTTTTATTGGAAGTTTTCTACTATACATTTGAACTTGGTTGGTATAAAATTTAATATGAAGTATTAAAGGAAGGATTAAAAATGAATAAATACGATTGGTTTGTAATAATAAGTAGCATTGTTCTGTTATCGATTACTTTTTTTCTTGGATTTGTTGTATTAAAAGACAATGAAACAAATTTGGATAGAAGATTAAAGGAACATTTTACTAAAATGGGACACAATTCCCTTATTGCGATGATGGCAAAAATTACAAAGTTTGGAAATGTTGAAACACTTATGATTATAAGCATTCCAATAGTTTTTTTCACTGTAAGTCAGCATAACTATGTATCAGCATCAGCTATAATTATGAGCGTTATGCTAAGTGTTATAGCGGTTCACACTTTAAAATTTATATTTAGAAGAAAAAGGCCAAAAGTCACAACCGGTATCAATTATATGGGATATTCTTTTCCAAGTGGACATTCATGTGTTAGTATGAGCTTTTATTTGACGATTGCTTATGTGCTAAGTTATGGATATAAATTTTTCTTCGTGACGATGTTGATTGCCATTGTGTTTGCGTTTATGATTGCCATTTCCAGAATTATTTTGGGAGTACATTGGTTTACGGATGTCGTAATAGGTAGTTTTATTGGGCTAATATGTGCATATTGGTCTATATATATGTTCAGAATGAATTATTATTTTACATTTATTTTTGGTTAGGAGTGAAATTATGAGTACAATTGAAAAATTAAGAAAAGACAAAATGTTAGCTATGAAGAACAAGGATAAAGTTAAATCGGGAGTTATTTCTTTGATTATGAGCAACATTTTATTGGAACAAAAGGAAAAGAAAAGAGATTTGACAGACGAAGAACAGTTAGCTTTTGTTAAAAAAGAATTGAAACAAACAATGGATACATTGGAACAAACTCCACAAGATAGAGTTGAAGCGATTGAAGAAACAAAACAAAAAATAGAAATTATTAAATCATATCTTCCAGAACAGTTATCTGAAGATAAATTAAAAGAAATCATAGAAAAATTCATGGAAGAAAACTCACTTGAAAAATCAAATAAGTCGAGAGGACAAATAATGAAATACGTCATGGGAGAATACGGAAAATTCACTGACGGTAAGACTGTTAATAAAGTAGTTGAAGAGATTATAGGTGCGTAGTGGATAAGAATACTGTATTAAATTATTTTAAAGATTTCTCTAAAATAAATAGATGCTCAAAGCATGAAGAAAAAATCTCGGATTATTTGGAAAACTTTGCTAATAATAACAATTTAGAGTGCAAAAGGGATAAGTTCAACAATATCTACATTAAAAGAGAATCAGACAAAAGTTTTGAAGACAAACCAGGAATAATTCTACAAGTACACATGGATATGGTTTGTGTTTCTGATGAAGATTATGATTTTAACGATGGAATCAAAATCATGGAAAAAGATGGCTTCATGTTTGCTGACAAGACAAGCCTTGGGGCAGACAATGGAATTGGACTTGCTATAGCCATGGCTACTTTGACATCCAATTACAAACTTCCTCAAATAGAGGCTGTGGTGACTACAAGTGAAGAAGTCGATATGAGTGGTGCGATGAATTTCGATTTTAATTTGTCTGGAAAATATTTCATTAACATAGATTCAGAAGATGAAAATGAATTGATTGTAGGTAGCAGTGGTGGGGAAAATGTCAATGTTGAAATAAACAAAAACTACGGTTCAGAAAGCTTGTCAAATTTTTACAAAATTTCTGTAAAAGGACTTAAAGGCGGACACTCTGGAATGGAAATTGATAAGAACCACAAAAATGCAATCAAGGTTGTGTTTGAATTCTTGGAATCATTAGATGATTATTATATCTGTGATTTCAAAGCTGGATCAAAGGACAATGCTATTCCTACAAATGCAGAAATAATCGTATCTACAGATGAATCCATTGACTCACTTAACAAAAAATCAGAAGAATTTATATCTAAGGTTGATTTGGAAGATTTTGATAAGGATTTGAGGCTTTTAATTGAAGATGTAAGTCCCCAAAAATGCTTAGATAAAAATACAACAGAAAATTTATCTAATTTAATTGGAGAATTGAACTCTGGTGTGATTTCTTACATTGAAGGACTTGATGAAACAGTCGAAACATCTTGTAACTTGGCGATTGTAAATTCTTTGGACGATAAATTCGAAATCATATTATCTACGCGATCTTCAAATCATGACAAATTAGTAGCGCTACGAGAAGATATAGTTTCAAAAGCGAACAAACACAATGCAACTGCCTTCGATTACAATTATTATCCTACTTGGGAATTCAATGAAAAATCAGAGTTGATGGAAGTTGCAAAGAAGGCTTTCTCAAAAGTAAACGACAAAGAAGTAGATGTTAAAGTAATCCACGCTGGACTTGAATGTGGAGTGTTTGCAGAAAAATATAAAAAAATTGACTGCATTTCAATTGGACCTACAATGTACGATGTACACACAACAAAAGAAAGATTAGATATTGAATCTTTAGAGAGATTTATTAAATTCTACAATGAAATTTTGAATATGTTGACTAATTAGTTATGCTGTATTATAATAGTATTACAGAGATACAATTAGGAGGTCGTATGAAAAATAATAAAAAGTTTGCAATTATTTTAGCCATAATTGCTTTAGCCTGTGTTGGAGGATTGGTCTTTAAATTAGTTAAAGCTAATAAGAAAAACGAAACCAAGTATAGCTTGTATACGGTATCTGCAGGAAGTGATTTGGTGTTCAGTGCAATATCAAAAACTGGCGATGCACAACAAGTTTACAACAATCAAGCTTATGGTGAGGTTGAAAAAGTTCATGTAAAAACTGGTCAATCTGTTAAAAAAGGAGATTCACTGATTACTTTTGTGAACAAGGAAGTTGAAAAACAAATTGATCAAATGGAAATGCAAATAGAGCAAGCCAAAAGCCAAGCAAATTATGCATTAGAAGATAGAAATAGCGCATACAAATCCTACAATAAATTGGTAGAAAAATACAACGAAACTTTTTCTCCAGAACTAGAAATGCAAATTGATCAAATGGAACCTACACTCAATCAATCAAATAGAGCTTACAAACAAGCACTTGATCAAGTAGAGTTGCAAAAGAAACAGCTTAATGATTTAAAAGAAAGTTCAAAAAAATCAATCAAGGCTACAATTGCTGGGACTTGCAAAATTAATGACAAAAATATCGATAATCCAATGAGTCAAGGAACATTGATTGAAGTAACTAGCGATGAAAATATTATTGAAGGAAATATTTCTGAATACGACTATAATAAATTAAAAGAAAATGATGAGGTTGAAGTAATTCCTATTAATGGGGATGAAAAAACAAAAGGAACTGTAGTAGAGATTTCCAATACTCCAAAAAATCAAGCTGGATCATTTGAAGCTAATCAAATGCAAAACATGACAGAACAATCTGGAAGTAATTCTTCAAATTTTGTATTTAAAATAAAAACACAAAAACCTATACACATTGGATTTAATGTTCAAGTTAGGAAAAAATCAGACAAGATTGAACTTGCAAAAGACATGGTAAAAGAAGAAGATTCTAAATACTATGTGTTTGAATACAAGGATTCAAAAGCTGTGAAAAAAGAAGTTCAACTAGAAAAAAATACTAATTCTTATACTGTGATTTCTGGGTTGAAATCTGGTGACAAAATTATTTCTAAAGTAAAAGATTTGAAAGATAATCAAGAAATAAAGGTTGAAGATTAGTCATGATAGATTTAATTAAAATCAATAAGTTTTACAATTCCGGTGAAAACAAGCTTCATGTTCTAAAAGATGTTAGCTTGAACATTAATAGCGGTGATTTTGTCGCAATAATGGGTGAGTCAGGTTCTGGAAAGTCTACGTTGATAAATATCCTTGGCTTTTTGGATAAAAAATTTTCAGGAATATATAAGTTTGAAAATGTTGAGATAGGCAAATTTACAGATAATAAATTGTCCGATCTTCGCAACAAATCCGTGGGATTTATCTTCCAACAATTTCAACTTATTCAAAATTACACCATAGCTGAAAATGTAGAACTACCTTTATTGTATCAAGGTAAATCCTATAAATACGCAAGAGAAAAAGCATTGGAAGCTTTGGATTTGGTAGGAATTAAAAATCAAGCAGACAAAAGACCGAAACAGCTTTCAGGTGGACAACAACAAAGAGCAGCTATAGCACGTGCCATTGTTCACAATCCGAAATTTATTATAGCAGATGAGCCAACAGGTGCGCTTGATTCAGAAACCAGCAAGGAAATAATGGCGCTTTTTAATGAATTGAATCAAAAACTCAAAATCACGATAATAATGGTTACTCACGATAAAAATATTACACATAATTGCAACCGAAAATATTTTATGTTAGATGGTGTTTTAAAGGAGAGGGATAGTTATGAAGTTTAATATTTTATTAAATACTGCCTTCAAAGATATCATCAAAAACAAAAAGCGATCTTTACTGACTATGCTTGGAATTATTATAGGGATTGCAGCAGTAATAACTATTATCGCAATTGGTAGAGGTTTCCAAGATTACGTTGTTGATAGTTTAATGGGTGGAGAAGGAAAGGAACTTAGCGTTGCGTTTTATTTCCAGCCTGAAAATCCAACAAATTCAGTGGGAAGCAATACATCCGTCTTCACAGAGAAAAATATTCGAGATATTTCACAGATTACAGATGTTCTAAAAGTTGAATCTGATCCAGAAAAATTTCAAAATGATATGGTAAATGTTTCTATGCAAAAAAATGACGGGAAAATTGAAAGTGCATTTGCCAAACCTGTCGAAGAAACTGAAAGTAAAATAGTAAAGGGAAGAGCTATTACTAAACTGGATGGAGATACAAACCAGAAAGTCGCCGTTATAACTCAAAAATTAGCTGATGAAATATTTGAAGATGAAGATCCGCTCGACAAAACAGTTATTGTGAAAAATGATTATTATGTTATCGTTGGAATAAAAGAAAATAATGCTGCAACAAATTTGTTTAGTTTTGGAAATGATGTAGATATACCAAAAGGAACATTGGAATCTCGTAAACCTAAAAATAATAATTCAATATCTATGATTAATGTTATTCTGAAAAATGGTACAAAAGTTCAAGACAAAGCAAAAGAAATCCAAGAATATCTTGAAAAAAATGGTCCAATGAAAGCTGCGGGATCATATAACTTCGTTGATATTGCGCAACAAATTGAAGGTATTAGTAATGTGTTAGGTTCGGTCACTATATTTATATCTTTAATAGCTGCTATTTCTCTTCTAATTGCAGGAATTGGGATGATGAATATGATGTACATTTCAGTAGCTGAAAGAATCAAAGAAATAGGAATTAGAAGAGCAATTGGAGCAAAGAAAAAAGAAATTTTGTATCAATTTATGTTAGAAGGGATTATTGTAACTGTTATTGGTGGATTAATTGGATACATTATTGGAATGATAGCTGCATTTATTGCATCGAAATTCTTGCCATTTCCAATCAAACTAGAACTGATGCCGGTTTTGATATCTTTAGGAATATCTTTGGGCATAGGAATTGTGTTCACTTATTCTCCGGCAAATACAGCGGCAAACAAAAATGTAATAGATATTATTTAAGATTAGAAAATGAGTTTATTAATCAATAAGCTCATTTTTTATTTGATTTTTAACATAAAATCCTATATATTTTTAGTGGGTGATTAAATGATATTAATGATAGATAATTACGATTCATTCACATATAACATTGTTTCTTATTTGAGAATTTTGAAAGAAGAAGTTATTGTGAAAAAGAATGATGAGATAAATTTGGAAGAAATCAAACAATTAAATCCGGAAATTATTGTGATTTCTCCAGGGCCTAAAACTCCAAAAGAATCCAAAATTTCCCTTGAGATATTTGAAAAATTAAAAGGGGAATATCCAATTCTTGGAATTTGTTTGGGCCATCAAGCATTGGCTTACTCAATGGGGCTTGACATTATAAAAGGGCCACGTCCAATGCATGGGAAAATGACAGAGATTAAACATGACTGCAAAGGAATATTTACTGATATTCCAAATCCTGTAAAGGTTATGCGTTATCATTCATTAATCGTTGATGATAGCAAATTTGAAAATGGAATGTATGAGGATATGGTTATAACATCAAAGACTTCTGATGGAATAATTATGGGATTTAGAGATTCTAAAAACAAAATTGAAACTGTTCAATTTCATCCTGAAAGCGTGGGAACTGATTTTGGATTGAAAATGATTGAGAACTTCTTAAAGGAGGTAAGAAATGATTCATTCTAAAAAAATCAAATCAGATGTAACCGTTCTAGATATTTTATATAACATTAAAGACAAGAGTTTACCTTTTTTATTAGATAGTGCAAAGGGAAGTTACAATCAAGGTAACAAATCATATATCGGTTTTGATCCGGAAATTGTTTTAAAATCAAAGGATAACAACGTTGAAATCAGTGGTTTTGTGAACAAAAAAGTATGTGATAATCCGCTTAATCAACTCAAAATATTGATGGATGATTATTTTGAAGAAGATGATAATCAATTTATTGGTGGAGCGGTTGGACTTTTATCTTATGATTTTACAAGTTCTAATTGTAATGTAGTTTTAAATTCTGAAAAAAATACCGAAGTATACGATGCTTATTTTGGAATTTACTTCAAAATAATAGAGTTTGACAATAATACACAAGAATACACGATTTATTACTTGGATGATACAGATATTAGAGATGTTGAAGCTGCATTTGTAAAACCAGATTATGTAGATAAGGAATATAAAACATCTGAACTTATAAAAACCGTAACAAAAGAAGAATATGCGAAAAGCTTTGATGACATAAAAACTATGATTGAAAATGGTGATGTGTACGAAGTTAACTTAACGCAACAATTCATTGTAGATACAACTAAAGATAAGTTCGATATTTACAAGAAACTTCGCGAAGTTAACAAGGCAGACTTTATGGTTTATATGGACTTTGGGGAATACTGCGTTTTATCTTCATCTCCAGAGAGGTTTTTTGATTGTCAAAATGGATTTGTTCAAGCTCGACCTATTAAGGGAACCATTCGAAGATCTGATGATAAAGATGAAGATGAAAAATTGAAAAAAGAATTACTAAATAGTGACAAAGATATTTCAGAATTATTGATGATAGTGGACTTGATGAGAAATGATTTGGGAATGAGTTGTGATGCTGAAACTATAAAAGCTATTAGCAATTATTCGTTGGAAACTTATGAAAATGTTCATCATTTAGTAGCTACAATTGTTGGTAAATTGAGAGAAGATGAAGATGTGTTTAGCTTAATCAAAAATATTTTTCCAGGAGGATCAATCACGGGCGCTCCAAAACTTGCATCAATTGAAGCTATTGATAAGGTTGAAAAATACATCAGAAATATTTACACAGGATCTATTGGCTACATTTCATTTAATCAAAATTGCGATTTCAATATTTTAATCAGAACGATTTTAAAAATAAAAGATCGCTGTTATTTTTCAGGTGGTGGTGCTATAACTTGGGATTCTGAAATGAATAGCGAATATGATGAAACAATTCAAAAATCAAAAAAAGTGTATGAGGCTTTGATATGAACGATGGAATAAAATACGGTAAAGGACTTTTTGAAACGATAAAAGTTAAAGATTCTAAGCCAATTTATTTGGAAAATCATATTGAAAGACTTGAAAATTCAATGAATTTTCTGGGAATAAATACGGATGAATTAAGAGACAACATCTACGAAAAAATACAAAATATTGATTTGAATGTAGATTGTTTGAGGATAATGGTGTTGGATAATAATGGCGATTATGATTTATACATTAACACTAGAAACACAGATTATTCCGATTTAAAGTACACACAAGGATTGAAATTAAAAGTTCTCAATCAGTTAAGGGACAAAAACAATCCTCTTGTTTATCACAAAACCAATAATTACTTACTGAATGATTATTTGCACAAAGAGTTATTGAAAGAAGGGTTTGATGAGGGGGTTTTTCTAAATCAAGACGGAAATGTAACAGAAGGAACGTACACAAATTTGTTTTTTATTCAGGAAAACACAATCATCACACCACCTGTAACCGATGGCATGTTGCCAGGAATTTTTCGCAAAAAACTTATAGAATTTTTGGAGACAAATGGTTATAATATACTTGAAAAGTCAATTAAGCTAAACAATTTGCAAGATATGGATTGTTGTTTTGTAACGAATTCTTTAATGGAAATGAGATTTGTTAAACAAATTGGTGAGATAATGTTTTCAAAAAACAATCTGTTTTGCGAAATATCGGAAAAACTTATGAAAGAAAAGTAATTTACAATTTTAAAATGACGTATTTTTGAAATCGGAGGAGTTTATGGATCAAGACTACAAAACCTATATGAAGTTGGAAAATCAACTTTGTTTTCCACTTTATGCTGCTTCTAGAATGATAACAAGTACTTACACACAATTTTTGAAACCTTTAGGGTTGACCTACACTCAGTACATTGTGTTATTAGTTCTCTGGGAAAAAGATGGAATTACTGTAGGAAAGTTGTGTGAAAAGTTATATTTAGATAACGGTACTATCACGCCTGTTATCAAAAAGATGCAATCACAAGGTTATCTTGAAAGAGTACGTAGCTCAAAAGACGATCGAATTGTAATAATTTATCTAACAGACGAAGGGAAAAAATTACAAGAAAAAGTAAAAGAAGTTCCAAAATTAATGAATGGTTGCTTGGAATTACCTGATGAGAAAAAAGCTCAATTATATGATTTACTACAAGATTTTTTGAATAATAACAAGACAAAATAAAGACTAAAAAACGATCCAATATTGATATTGACATTAATATTAGATCGTTTTTCTTAATTTATTCTAGATAATAATAATTTTACGATTTCGCTGTTATCATCTAGTTTTATAGCTGGTATAGTTCCAACTTCTTCATTAGTTGTGCCATCTTCATTAAGACCTTGTCCTAGTGGATACTCCACGATTAAACCTGTGTTAGGAAGTGACTTGTAAGTGTGAACTATATTCAGACCATTTCCAGAAGTTGTTTCTCCGACAGTAGTTGCAAACTTAGTTCTGTTGGCTATTTGACACACGAAATCAGCACTGTTTCTGGTATTTTTGTTTTGCAATATATACACATCGCATTTTTGGTCTTCTGATTTTTTTATTGCTAGTTTAAAATTAGTAATGTATTTTATACTTTTTTGATTATCGTTTATTTTGATGTTCGCCACATTTTCTGTAGTTTTAAAGCTGACACCATTTCTATCTAGAATGTTTTTTGAGATAATAGGTTGAGTTTTATTTGCGACATTGAACTCAACATTTATGTCTGATTTTAGTAGAGGTTTGATTATCACGTTAATAGCGTAATCTAAATTATCGGAATCATTATCTCTCAAATCTATTATGATTTTATTTTTCTTTTTATTAGTTTTCAAAATATTGCTGAAAATTTGTGCGTCTTGTTGAATGTTTACAGAATCAAAGTCTGATACTTTTACATATAATGCATCTTTGTAATTGTCGATAGAATACGCTCTGAAAGTTTTTTCAGGAATTTCTTCAGTCAAATTAGAATATCTCTTCATTGATAAATTATTTAATATTTGATTGTGATTATCTTGTTGTAGAATTTCATTAAAAGTGTGTTTATCTGCTATTTTAACATTTGATTCGTAGAGCTTTTTCAAAATATCATTGTACAAATCAACTACTTCTTGTGTCGACATTTTGTCTTTCTTCTTGCCTGATTCCAATTTTATTTTAGATTTTAAATTGGGTTTTAAAGATAAAAAATCAGTGTCTTTGTATTTTTTTGTTTGTGGTAAATTCATATATGAACTTTCAATTTGATTACATAACTCATCAAAATCTCTGAGTATGTATTTTTTGGGAATCATTTGACTGTACTCAGCTGGTCTAGAATTTATGTATTTGTAACCGAAAAAGCCAAAGATAAGTAATAAAACCAATAAAAATATTTTATTCGCAATTTTATTTCTTTTTCTTTGTTTATTCGCTCTATTATGTGATGTTTTCATTTCTCACCTCTTTTTAATCAGTATAATATAAAAAAAAGAAAGGGTCAATTGAATAAAATAGTAGAAATTGGGTATATAAATATAGAAAGAGAAAAAGAGGTTAGTTATGAATAATGTTTTACTGATAAATAGAATAATTCCGACAATTGATGACGATAGAATTTGCAACATTACTTTTGTAATTGCAGACATGCATTTACAAGAAGTTCACGACAAAATAATTAAGGTTATTGACTCATCAGAATATATGGATTTAAATAACACCGAAATAAATTACAATGGATTTACTACCAAACAAAAGGCAAAATTGATTCCTGAAATCATGAAGCTATTGGTAGAAAATAATCTTAAAGTTTACGGTGTTTATGATTTGTATTCTTAAATTTTAAGTAAAATGATTAACTAACAGTCACATAAATTAAATTATAAGGAGTATGATAAAATGAACAGAGAAGAATTATTAAAAAAAATTGACGAACAATTAGTTTTTGAATTACAATCAGGCTATGAATACAAACAAATGGCTTCTGAATTCAATGATATGGATTGGGATGGATTTGAACACTTTATGGAAATGCAAGCCCATGAAGAATATGAACATGCTGAATACTTCAGAAAATGGTTACAAGAAGTTGGATATAAGATTGAATATAAAACAATTGAAGCTCCAAAAGCTGACTACGATAAAAATGTATTAAGCATTTTCAAAGCTGCTTTAGAACACGAAAAAGAGGTTACAAGAAGAATCAGAGAATTATTTGATGCAGCTCATGAAATCAAATTCTATGAAGTATACACTCTTCTACAAAAATTCATTGACGAACAAATCGAAGAAGAAGCTACTTTTGATAATATCATAGCAAAACTTGAAAGAACTGAAAACAGTAATGCTGGTCTTGCAATATTAGACAAAGAATTAGGACAAAGACAATAATTTAGATTAATCAAAGCGACTTTTTGAAGTCGCTTTTTTAGTGCAAATAAATTAAAGTTTTGTTATAATAAGTGTTATATTTCTTAAATATTTAATGGAGGTGAATATGAAAATAATTAATTCTGATTTGGAAAAAATCGCTTTTTTGAAAGAACAATATCCTGATGAATCTCTACCAGAAATTGCTTTTTGTGGAAGAAGTAACGTTGGTAAATCATCTTTTATTAATTCTATTTTGGATAGGAAAAACTTAGCAAGAACTTCCTCTAAACCTGGAAAAACGCGTACAGTTAATTTTTACAATGCAAATAATGAGTTTAGATTAGTAGATTTACCAGGATATGGGTATGCGCAAACATCAAAATCTGAAAAGAAAAAATGGGCGCAAGTTATAGAAACTTATTTAAATAATAGAAGAAATTTGTACGAAGTATTTTTAATTGTGGATATTAGACACAAACCAACCGTTCAAGACAAAGAAATGTATAATTGGATTATTCAAAGTGGATTTTGTGGGTTTGTAATAGCTACAAAATTAGACAAAATCGGAAAAACAATGATTAAAAAGAATTTGAATATAATAAAAAAAGAACTCAACATAGATGATGATAACCTCATCTACGAATACAGTTCAACTTCCAAGACAAATAAAAAAGCTGTTATGGAACAGCTTGAAATGATTCTAAAATATGGTAGTGGTATTGAAGAATAAAAGTAAGTAAACCCCAAGTGATTGGGGTTTTGTTTTTAAATATTTTGTGTGTGACAATAATTTTATGTCATGTATGAATTATTATTGCCAATCATATAATTTTGTTGGATTATTCAACAACAGAGAAGTCGTCTTTTCCAGCGCCACAAATTGGGCAAACCCAATCTTCAGCTAAATCTTCAAAAGCTGTTTGTGGTTGAACACCTGCGTCTGGATCTCCTTCAGCTGGATCATAAATATATCCACATACGTCACATACATATTTTTTCATGTTTAATTTCCCCCTTTAAGATAATTACCTGTTATCAGGTACAAATTATATATACCCACTGTAAAAATTTCTAATCATTTTTCGGTTTTTTATTTATAAATTAAATATTTAATGATAAGTTGTTAAATTTATTGAACATATGGGTATATAAATATTGGGTGATAATATGTATATGTTTAAGAGGCAATTTGTCAGCGATAGGACAATTGCTACTAAAAATATTCATACTATGCTCAGACTATTAAGAAAAGTTGTACCAGATGAAGAACTACTTTATGATATACGATTAATAACTAATGAATTGATCTTTAATGGACTAGAACATGGTAACCAGTTTGATATAAATAAGAAAATAACTTTTAAAATAAAATTGAATGATGATTCGATAAAAATATGTGTACAGGACGAAGGTACAGGGATTGATTATTGTTCGAACAGTTATTTTAACAATGATATTTATGTCAGAGGTAGAGGATTATTTATAGTAAGTAAATTAGCTGACGAATTAAAAATTAAAGAAAATTGTGTTGAAGCAAAGCTATTAGTAAGACCTAATTAATTAGTGATCTAATAGCTTGTTTTATTGCAAAAAATTACTAAATGTGATTTTACACAAATTTTTCTTTTATTTTTTTCAATTTATGATATAATGAAGTGTCACAAATTAGAGGGAAGTGGAATTTTGAAAAGAGAAGATGTAAGAAACGTAGCAATTATTGCCCATGTTGACCATGGTAAGACAACTTTGGTAGATGGGTTATTGAAAACAAGTGGTATTTTTAGAGAAAATCAAGACGTACAAGATCGTGTAATGGATAGTAATGATATAGAACGTGAAAGAGGAATTACTATTCTTTCTAAAAACACTGCAATTGACTACAAAAATCATAAAATTAATATTATAGATACTCCGGGTCATGCTGACTTCGGAGGAGAAGTAGAACGTGTATTGAAAATGACGAGTGGAGTGGTGTTGGTAGTAGATGCTTTTGAAGGGCCTATGCCACAAACAAAATTTGTATTAAAAAAAGCTTTTGAATTAAATTTACCTACAATTATTTGTATCAATAAAATTGACAGAAAAGAAGCTAGGGTAGATGAAGTAGTAGATGAAATTTTGGATTTATTTATTCAATTAGATGCAGATGAATCTTATTTGGATTCTCCATTTGTATTTGCTTCTGCAAGGGAAGGATTTGCAACTGACGATTTGGAGGAAAGACCAAAAGATATGACTGCATTATTGGACAAAATCATAGACTACATTCCAGCTCCAGAAGGAGAAGAAGATGCACCATTTAAGCTTTTGATTTCTACAACTGATTTTAGCGATTACGTTGGTAGAATTGGAATTGGTAAGATTGAACAAGGTAAAGTAAAAGTTAATGATAGCTGTGTTATAGTAAATTACAATAATCCAGATAAGAAAAAGAAGATTAAAGTAACTAAGATTTACGAATTCGATGGATTAAACAGAGTCGAAGTTAATGAATCTAAATTCGGTTCTATCGTAGCCTTAACTGGTGTAGAGGGAATAGAAATTGGAGACACATTAGCAAATGAAGAAGATTGTGAACCTATTGAATTTGTAAGCATTTCAAGTCCTACGTTGGCGATGAATTTCTCAGTTAACAATTCTCCATTCGCTGGCAGAGATGGAAAGTTTGTAACAAGTAGACAAGTTCGTGCTAGATTGTACAAAGAATTAGAAACGGATGTAAGTCTAAAAGTTGAAGATACTGATTCTACAGATACTTTTAGAGTAAGTGGTAGGGGAGAACTTCACTTATCTGTTTTAATAGAAAATATGAGGCGTGAAGGATTTGAATTCCAAGTTTCCAAACCAGAAGTTTTATTCAAAAAAGACGAAAATGGAAAAGTTCTTGAACCAATTGAAATAGTTACAATTGATGTTGAAGAAGGATTTGTCGGTACTGTAATCGAAAAATTGGGAACAAGAAAAGGTGAGTTGCAAGATATTTCAAATACTTCTAGTGGATATACAAGGCTTACTTTTGAAATTCCTTCTAGAGGTCTTATTGGATACCGTCAAGAGTTTTTGAGCGATACAAAGGGTAATGGAGTTATAAACACAGAACTTAAAGGATATGAGCCTTATAAAGGCGAAATTCCAAAACGTCAATTAGGTTCATTGATTTCATTTGATACAGGAGTTGCTACAGCTTATGGACTAAATGCAGCACAAGACAGGGGAATTTTATTCGTACAACCTCAAGATGAAGTATATGAAGGAATGGTTGTAGGGTCTAATGCAAAAGGATTAGACATTGAAGTAAATATATGTAAGAAAAAAGCGCAAACAAATATCAGATCTTCTGCAGCAGATGAAGCATTAAAACTATCTCCTCCAAAAATCATGAGTTTAGAAGAAATGATGGAATTTGTTGAAGAAGATGAATTAATTGAAATTACTCCTCATCATTTGAGATTGAGAAAGAAGATTTTGGATACTCAATTAAGGTACAAATCAAAAAAATATAATAAATAATTTTAGCGGGAATTTATCAGTTGATAAGTTCCCTTTTTTTAATTTAAAATTTTTAAAATAAAATTAACAATAAAATTGAATTGTCGAGAATAAACACTAACATTAATGGGTATATAATGTATATAAAAATATAAAGTATCATAATTTTTCTATTTAATTAGTATAGGGATATATATTAGAAGTTTAATTAAAAAAAACATTTGCTTTAGTTAGAAAAAGCGTGTATACTTAAATTATCAAATGCATTATATTATATTTTATTAATGGGTAAAGGTTACCTAAAAAAATTTTAAGGAGTAAAACTATGGCTGAAATTAATATCAAGGATAACACATTAAATGAGTTTTTCGATGCAATTATGATGTTAAACGGAAAAGAGGAGTTACAACGTTTTTTTGAAGACGTTTGCACAATGAGAGAGTTACATTCAATTTCACAAAGATTAGAAGTAGCAAAATTACTCAAAATAAGAAAAACTTATAGCGAAATTGAAAAAGATACTGGCGCGTCTACTGCGACCATTAGTAGAGTGAATAGATCTTTACAAAACGGTGCTCAAGGTTATGAACTTGTACTAGATACTTTAATAGCAAGAAATTTGGAAGAAAAAAGAAAAAGAAAACAAAAATAACTTTTTATCCGCAAACTTTATTTTGCGGATATTTTACTATGACATAACATTTTGGGTATATAGTAAATAAGAGGTGATTTAATGAAAATTACATTTTTAGGAGCTGCACAAGAGGTAACAGGATCTTGTTATCTTGTGGAGACTGAAAAACACAAATTTATGGTTGACTGCGGATTGTTCCAAGGAAGTAAAGAGTTAGAACAAAAAAACCATGATGAAATAGACTTTAATGAAGTGGAATTTATGCTTTTGACTCATGCACATATTGATCATACGGGAAGAATTCCTCTTTTATATAAAAATGGATTCAGAAAACCAATTTATTGCACAAAAGCTACAAAAGATTTGGCAGAAATAATGTTAATGGATAGTGCGAAGATTCAAGAGAGTGATGTAGAATGGGAAAATAGAAAAAGACAAAGATCTGGGAAAACACTTCTGACTCCTTTATACACCACGATTGATGCAATGAGTTGTATTTCATTGTTTAAAGGACGTTTCTATGATGAGGTTGTAAAAATAAACGAAGACATAAGAGTTGTGTTCAGAGATGCCGGTCACATGCTTGGCTCATCAAGTCTTGAAATATTTATCATTGAAAATGGCAAAACTACTAAAATTATATTCTCTGGAGATATAGGAACTTCAAATAATCCGATTTTAAACAATCCAGAAATTTTATCTGGCTGCGATTATTTAGTTATGGAATCCACTTACGGTAATAGAATTCACGAACCTTACAAAGAAAGTGTACATTCTTTAATAGAGATAATTGAAAAAGTATCATCAAGAGGTGGAACTGTAATTATTCCTAGTTTTGCAGTTGGAAGAACTCAAGAAATCATTTATGAACTAAACAGTTATTATGATTATCAAATAAAAAATCATTATGAGAAGAAAGTCCCAGTATACGTAGATAGTCCTATGGCTCTCGAAGCGACAAAAGCATTTATGAAAAATACCGATTTGTTTAATCAAAAAGCTAAGGATTATATTTCAAGTGGAGATAATGTATTCGAATTCGAAAACTTACATTACGTTAAAAATGTAGACGAATCAAAAATGCTTAATAGCGTAAAATTCCCTAGGGTAATTATTTCTTCTAGCGGAATGGCTACAGCTGGACGTGTTCGTCACCATTTGAAACACAACTTGTGGGATGAAAAAAACGCAGTTGTTTTTGTTGGATATCAAGCGCAAGGATCACTTGGAAGAATTTTATTAGATGGTATAGATGAAGTTAAACTTTTTGGCGAAACAATAAAAGTCAACGCTGAAATATATAATTTGGGCGGATTTTCAGGTCATGCCGATCAAAACAATCTTATGGATTTTGTAGACAATATGAAAGTAAAGCCTAAGAAAATCTTCATAACACATGGTGAAAATGAAGGAGCAGAAACTTTATCTAATTTGTTAAAAGAAAAGTATAATGTTGAGGCTGTTATCCCAAAAATTTATTCAACAGAAGAATTTGAAGCGGGAAATTACAATATAGAACAAGAAATATCTACAAACCGAGAAAATAATGATTTGTATGCCGAATTAGAAAAGATAAAGAAAAAAATCGATCGATTGTATGAAAATAAAGAATTATTCGACCATAATAATATGGATTCTGAAGAATATAATCAACTTAACAATCAAATTTTAGATTTGAAGAATAAAATCATGACAATAAACATGATAACTGGAGAATAAGTCTATATAAAAGGCTAATTAAATAGCTGGGAGAAAATATGGAAAAATATTTTTATCAGGGAAATAATGAAACGGATGTATATTTGTTTCATGAAGGAAACAATAATAATTTGTACAAATTTTTAGGATCTCATATTTACTCAGATGGATTTGGAACCTACACCAGATTTTTGGTGTGGGCTCCTAATGCTAAGCACGTAAATTTAGTTGGAGATTTCAATGATTGGGACGATTATTCACTTCCGCTTCAAAAATTACACGACGAACAAATCTGGGAGATTTGTATTAGAGATGTTAAAATCTTTGATTCATATAAGTACAGAATAGTAACACAAGATTCAGAAGTTTTATATAAAGCGGATCCATTTGCATTTCATAGCGAATTAAAACCTAAAACAGCAAGCAAGGTTTATGACATTGATGGCTATAAATGGAATGATAAAAAATGGCTCACAAAAAGAGAAAAAACTGATATATTTCACAGTCCTATGAGTATCTACGAAATAAATCTTTCTTCATGGAGAAAACATGATGATAATTACCTGTCCTACTTTCAATTAGCAGATGAACTTGTATCTTATCTCAAAGAAATGAATTACACACATGTTGAATTTATGCCCTTAATGGAACATCCATTTGATGGATCATGGGGATATCAACTCACGGGGTTTTTTGCAGCGACATCTAGATTTGGTTGTCCAAAAGATTTGATGTATTTGATTGACAAATTACACCAGAATGATATTGGAGTTATCATGGATTGGGTGCCGGCTCATTTTTGTAGAGATGATTTTGGACTTAGAAAATTTGACGGAAGTAATTTATTCGAAAAATCTGACCAATACTTAGCTGATAATGATCAATGGGGAACGTTGAACTTTGACTTTTCAAAAAAAGAAGTGGTAAATTTTCTTATATCTTCTGCATTATTTTGGCTCAAATACTATCATTTGGATGGAATAAGGGTTGATGCAGTTGCTTATATGATTTATTTGAACTTTGCTGGAAAAGATATCAAAAACGAAGATGGCGGCTATGAGAACAAGGAAGCTATCGAATTTATTAAAAAATTAAATCAAACAATCAAACAAGAATTTTCAAGTGCTTTTGTCATTGCAGAAGAATCAACTTCATGGCCAAATGTTACGAAACCTGTAGAAGAAAATGGACTTGGTTTTGATTTTAAGTGGAATATGGGTTGGATGAATGACATAATCAAATACATGAAGATGGATCCAATCTTCAGGAAAGACCATCATAATTTATTAACTTTTTCGATAATGTATGCCTTTAATGAAAATTACATTCTACCATTTAGTCACGACGAAGTAGTTCATATGAAAAACTCAATGATTGGTAAAATGCCTGGAACTTACGATGAAAAATTCGATCAAATAAGACTTTTGTATTCGTTTATGTTTGCTCATCCAGGTAAGAAACTTTTATTTATGGGTAATGATATAGGACAATTTGATGAATGGAATGAATACAAAGACATCACATGGGAAGTTTTGGAATACGAGAAACATCAACAATTAAAACATTTCATGAAAGATTTGAATAAATTTTATATAGATAATGATGAGTTTTATGATTTGGATACTAGCTATTCAGGTTTTCAATGGGAAGATGTGAACAATGCAAATGAATCTTTGATTATTTTCGAGAGAATAAATTCTAAAAACGAAAAAATTATTTGTATTTTTAATTTCACACCTGTAAAAAGAGAGAAATATCCTGTAGGTGTCGATTATTATGCGCTTTATTCAGTTGTACTTAACTCTTCAATGAAAAAATATGGTGGTAATTTGCTAAGGAATAAACCTTATTATTCCAAAAATAACGGACACAACGACAGAAAATTTTCTATCAAAGTTGATATAGAACCATTTTCTGCGATGTTTATAAAATTAAATAAACTTAGAAATATCAATAAGAAATAGGAGGACGTATGAAGGCGCGAAATAGAGTTGTCGCTATGCTCTTAGCGGGAGGACAAGGTTCAAGACTAAAAGCATTGACAAAAAATGTTGCAAAACCAGCAGTGTCATTTGGTGGGAAATATAAAATAATTGATTTTGCTTTGAGTAATGCTGCAAATTCAGATATAAGAGATGTAGGTATTTTAACACAATACAAACCATTCAAATTAAATTCACATTTAGGAAATGGATCCAGCTGGGACTTATCCAGAAATTCTGGCGGTTTAAGAATTTTATCTCCATTTGCCACAGAAAGTGGTGGTAATTGGTATGAAGGTACAGCCAATTCTATTTACGAAAATATGAATTACTTGGATGAATTAGATGCAGAATATGTTGTGATTTTATCTGGTGATCATATTTACAAAATGGATTACAATAAAATTTTAAAATATCACAAGGATAAGAATAGCGAACTTACAATTGCAGTAATGGAAGTAGATTGGAGTGAAGCTAGTAGATTCGGTATTATGAATACTGATGAAGACGGAAAAATTGTTGAATTTGAAGAAAAACCAAAAAATCCAAAAAGTAATTTGGCTTCTATGGGAATATATATTTTCAATTGGCATACTTTAAAAAATTATTTGATTGAAGACAATGAAGATAAGAATTCCAAACACGATTTTGGAATGAATATAATTCCTAATATTATAAATGATGGACTAAATGTTTTTGCTTGGAAATTTGATGGCTACTGGAAAGATGTGGGAACTGTAAGAAGTTATTGGCAGGCCAATTTGGATTTATTAAATCCTGATAATAGACTTGACTTGTACGATACTAATTGGAGAATTTACACAAAAAACAGAAATCTTCCCCCTCATTATGTTGATGAAGTTGCAGAGGTCAAAAAATCTTTAATTAATGAAAATTGTTTGATTTACGGAAATGTGAACAATTCCGTTTTGTTTTCTTCGATAACTGTAGAAAAGAACGCAGAAGTTCATGATTCTGTTATTTTAAGCGATACCGTTATCAAAAAAGGGGCAAAACTTTACAATTGTGTAGTTGCAGAGTCTATGACTATTGAAGAAAATCAAGTAATTGGTGAAAAAAACTCCGACAAAATCTTCTTGGTTAGCGAAGATGGAATTGAAGAGTGTTAGGAGGAATTTATGCAAAATTGTATCGGAATTATATACGGCGGAAAAAGTAGACAAGATTTTGGTTATTTAACAGATTCTAGACCAGAATATATGCTTCCTTATGGAGCAAGATATAGAATTATAGATATTGCATTGAGTAACTTTGCAAACAATGAATTTTCAAATGTTGTTTTGTATGGTGGCAAAATTATGAGGTCAACTCTTGATCACTTGGGAAATGGTGAAAGTTACGAATTGAACAGAAGACGAAATGGACTTGTTATATTTCCTCCAACTTTTGAAAATGCAGGTAAGGAAATTGTAGCTTATAATGAAACTAAAGATTTTTATTTGAAATCAAAAGAAGATGAGTTGTACTTCTACGATCCAATGGTTATTTTTAGAGAAGATTTTTCGGCTTCTCATGATAGATTTATAAAAGAAGATTTGGACATATTATTGTTCTGCAAAAAGATGGACAATGCAACGGGATTATTCATCGGTGAGACTAGATTAAACTTGGATGATGAAGGCAATTTAATCAGCATAGGAACGAATCAAGGAGTCGATGATGAATTTAATTTGATGACTAACATTGGTTACATGAAAAAAGAAGTCTTTTTGAATTTGATTCACGATGCAGCTAAAAATTCTAATTCTAATGAATTAATTGATGTTATTATTTCCAATTTGGATAAATTAAAAATCGGTGTGTACATGATTGACGGATATGTTGAGGTAATCAGAAATTTGACTCAATTTTACGATGCGAATTTAAAATTATTGAATGCCGATATTTACAATAATGTATTTTTCAAAAATGGATTGTTGTTAACAAAATCAAAAGACGAGCCGTCAGCATTGTATGGTGATTCTGCTTGTGTGAAAAATTCATTGATAGCAAACGGAGTCAAAATAGATGGTAAAGTAGAAAACTCAATTATTTTTAGAGGCGTAGAAATTCAAGAGGGTTCTGTTATCAAAAATTCCGTTATTTTCGAGAGAACTGTTATAGAAAAAAATGCAGTAGTTGTAAATACTATTACTGATAAAGGAGTTTTGATAAAAGAAAATGTAACTGCGGTTGGCAATCCAAATTATCCATACGAATTAAAAAAGAATGCAATACTAGAAGATAAATAGGGGAATGTAAATGAAGATATTATATTGTGCAGCAGAGGCTGATCCGTTTATAAAAACTGGTGGACTTGCAGATGTAGCAGGTACACTTCCACTTGAGATGAAAAAGCAAGGTCATGATGTAAAAGTGGTCATCCCTTTGTACAAATTGATAAATGAGGAATACAGAAAAAAATTTGAATTTGAAGGAAGCTTTTATGTAGATTTAGATTTTAAACATCATTATGTTGGTGTGTTCAAATACATTCATAGAGGCGTGGAATTTTATTTTTTAGATAATGAAGATTATTTTAACAGAGATAATGTGTATGGAGAAAATGACGATTGTGAAAGATTCGTATTTTTCTCTAAAGCTTGTGTTCAATTGTTAAGATATATCGATTTTGATTGTGACATTATCCATTCCAATGATTGGCACACAGCAATGGTAAATGTTTATGCTAGAGATTTTGCTAAAGGAGATCCGTTCTATGAGTCAATCAAAACTGTTTTTACAATTCACAACCTAAAATATCAAGGTGTATTCAGTTCAAATTCACTTAGACAAACAGATTTATCACCTATGTATTTTTCTGAAGATGCATTGAAATTTTACGATGCAATTAACTTTATGAAAGGTGCGATAGTTTTTAGCGATAAAGTTACAACTGTTTCTAAAACTTATGCCGATGAGATAAAATACTCATTTTTTGGAGAGGGTTTGGATGGTGTTATCAGACAATATCACTACAAAATATCTGGAATTACAAATGGAATTGATACAACTATTTGGAACCCAGAAAAAGACAAATATTTATTTAAAAATTACTCACTGAAAAATATCAAAGATAAATCCGTGAACAAAAAAGCATTACAAAGAATGTACGGTTTGGAAGAAAAAGATGTGCCTATATTCGCCATGGTTACTAGATTAGTTGAAAATAAGGGGCTTGAACTTGTAAGATACATTATGGATGAGTTTTTGACGACGGAAGATGTACAAGTGATAATTTTGGGTACAGGCGATTATTCTTATGAAGAAATGTTCAAATATTATGAGTGGAAATTCCCAGATAAATTAAAAGCAAATATTTATTATAATAATGAAGAATCACACAAGATTTATGCAGGAGCAGATTTCTTGATGATGCCATCAATATTTGAACCTTGCGGAATATCTCAATTAATTGCTATGAGGTATGGGACAATACCAGTAGTGCGTGAAACTGGAGGATTGAGGGATACTGTTCAATCATTTAACGAATTTAGCAAAGAAGGAAATGGATTCTCCTTTACAAATATCAACGCGCATGACTTCTTGTACACACTGAGACGTGCAATATCTTTTTATTACAATGATGATTTCAAAATAATTCAAGAAAATGCTATGAAGTCAAAAAATGATTGGGAAAAATCTGCAAAAGAATACATCCAACTTTATGAGGAGATCATTAAATGATTGATATTTCCGAAGATCGATTAAGAAAGTTATTGCAGATAAAATTATCGTATAACTCATTAGTCGATCTTCAAGATGCGGATGTCTATGAAATTAGAATAGCATTAAATGAAGTAATTAAAGAAATTATTTCTGAACAATACACAAATATAACTACTAACAAATCTTCTAGAACATATATAGTGTCGTTTGAACTAATGGTAGAAAATTTGTTTGAAGATTATATTGAAAAACTCAATTTAAAAACTCCATTACAAAAAATATTACAAGAAAAATATGAAGATATTGTAAATATGGACAATGATCTGCACTTAGGACAAAGTTATATAGGAAGATTCTCAGTAGATTTGTTTGAGAAACTTTCAAAACAAGGAAAGTTTTGTAAAGTGTATTCTATTTTTTACAAAAATTCACAGTTTAAACAACAAATAGTCGATGAAAATCAAATTGAGACAGTATTTAATAATCAAAAAACAAGCGTCGTTTTTAAAAGATCTAATGAATACGACATAGAATTAGATAATAATAAAATTAAATCACAAATATACGATATTCCTTATATAAATTGGAATACGAATTTTATCAGATTATTTGCACCGAAAGCTAATCCCAATCTTAATTACGAAAATTTTATTCGCGGAAAAATTGAGGAGATTTATTCTGAGGAAAACAAGCTAGACTCAATTTGCCAATTTGTTTACACACCTCAGATTGATGAATTTGGAAAGTATATTAAATTCTTGCAACAAAAATTTCTTGCAGATTCAATAGTGGACGACATATTTAATGACGAAATCAAATTTTTCAAAAATCCAGATAATATCGAAGACCATATTCAAATTAATATCGTTGAAACAAATGTTGCTCTGGTAATAATCGCATTCTTGCAAAAATTATTGGATTTTGGATATGATTTTGAAAAAGCTTTTGAAAAATCTAATAAAATTTTCAAGTATTATAATATTAATCTGCACAGAGAGTCATTTGAATTAATGGATTTGAGATTTTTTTATCAGTTTGATTATATTAAAAATATTATTCATTTGCTAAATGAAAATGCTCAGAAAAATGAGTACGCACAAATTATCAAAGACAATTTTCTAGATTGCTTTAATCTTATTGCTTTCGTAACACATTCTATAATTGTTGGGTCTGATTATCAAAAAAAATATCTATTGAATAGCAAATATGTAGATATCACCAGAAACGTTGAAAGTAAAATTGTGATAGAAACCTATGGGTTTAACGACGATTTATTCTATAAAAGTCTGGAATGTGATAATTTGTATTCTAGCAAACTAAAATATAAGAAAAAACTTGTAGAAAAGTATAGTTTAGAAAATATAAATGATAAGAGCATTTTTAATATGCAATTATCAGATTTCCACGAGGGTAAGAGACAAGCTCTAAATGTCTTTTATATTTTGTATTTGTACTTAAAACTAAAAGATAATGTGAATACGATAATTACTCCTACGACGTTTTTTATTGGAGGGATGAGTTCGTTTGATTATTTGTTTTGCAAAAAAACAATTAGTTTGTGTCTTGGTTTATCTAAGATAATTAATTCGGATAAGCTAATTCAAGAAAAAATAAAATTAGTGTTTGTCGAAAATATTATGCTTGATAAAATGCCAGATTTCGCCAAAGCTTGTGATGTTTTCAATTATATACCATATAAAAACTTCGATATTTCAAACACATATCCTTACGCATTTATGAATAACGGTTCAATTATTTTGACAAGTAATTCTAATGTTTATGAAAATATGAGTCGATTAAAAGATATTGGAGTATTCAAGTTTGATGAAGAAAATTTCGCAAATACAGAATCCAGTTGTATGGATTTTATATTAAAAAATATAGAATTATTAGAAAACAAAAAATTCATAGATGAATTTTATGAGATTTATAATTTGATTCTTAAATACAACGATAGTTTTAATGTGATAAATTCTTTTGATAATTTTGTTAAAGTTAATGAAAAAATTCAAAAATGGTATTTGAATGAAAATTTATGGAATGATTTAATGATTAAAAATATAGAAATATCCAAAAAATTCGGAATTAACTATTTAAAGGATGTTTAGGAGTTATAAATGTATGATTTAGGGTTTAATTATAATAAAGAATATACAGTTTTTAAGATTTATGCTCCGCAAATAACTAGTGTCAAATTATTGTTGTACGAAAATTACGATGATGTCAGATACAACTCCATAGATATGAAAAAAAGTGGTGGATATTTTGAAGTTAAGGTTGAGGGAGATTTGGAAGGAGTTTATTACAAATATCAGCTTGATGAAAAGTTTGAAATTGTAGATCCATTTTGCAAAGCTTCTTCAATCAATAGTCTAAAGTCATGTGTCGTAGATTTGAATTCCACAAATCCAGTAGGGTTCATCGATGAACAATACAAAATAGCAAATAGGAATGAAGCTATAATTTATGAATTGTCGATAAAAGATTATTCTTCAGATATTTCTAGCAAAGTTGATGAAAAGTATCGCGGAAAATTTTTGGGACTGGTAGAAGAAAATCATGTTTCAGGAATAAATCATTTAAAAAATTTGGGCATTACACATGTTCATTTAATGCCTGTATTTGATTTTGTAGGGGTTGATGAGAGAAATTCAGAAAAATTTTCTGAAGATAATTACAATTGGGGTTACAATCCTGAAAATTATAACTGTATTGAAGGTAGCTTTGCTACAGAACCAGAAAATCCAAAGAATCGAATTTTTGAATTGAAAAAAATGATTCAAACTTTACACGCTAATAATATCGGTGTGATTATGGATGTGGTTTATAATCACACTTTTAGAAATAAAGATCATCCATTTAATTTGATTTATCCACAATTTTATAGACGCGATAATAATGGAGATTTTACAAATGGATCTGGTGTTGGTAATGAATTAAACACAGAAGATGAATTTGTGAGAGATTTTATTATTCATAGCTTATTATATTTTCAAAAAGAATTTCACATTGATGGTTTCAGATTTGATTTGATGGCTCTGATAGATTCAGAAACAACTGATAAAATCGTAAGTGAACTTCGAAAAGAAGATGATAATGTAATTATTTACGGAGAGCCATGGATGGCAGATGAATCTCCACTACCAAAAAACAGAAGAACCACTTTTGGTAGTCAAAAAGGAAAAGATTATGCGTTATTCAATCCTTTTTTTAGAAATGCCATTAAAGGTGATAACGATGATATTTCTACAGGTTTTGTTCAAAAAAATGTAGATAAAATTAGTTTGGAAGTAGGAATTTGTGGATCAATTTACTATGACGAAGAAAGACGTGGGTTTTGCAAAAGTTCTAATGAATCTATTAACTATTTTAATTCACACGATAATTTAATACTTCAAGATAAATTACTTAAAACAAATGCAGATATTGTAACATCTACAAAACTTTGTTTTGATTTGATAATGCTAAGTCAAGGGATACCATTTTTCCATTGTGGAAATGAGTTTTTGAGAAGTAAATTGATGCTTAAAAATACTTATAATCTACCTCTTGATATTAATGCAGTGAATTGGAAGTTGAAATATGATAACAATGAAATATATCAATATGTAAAATCGTTAATTGAATTTAGAAAAATACATTCAGAATTTAATCTAAAAGATGAAAATGAGATTAGAAACAAAATCAAATTTTACGATTTAAATGATTTTTGTATTTGTTTTAGTATTAAAAATGATAAAGGATTTTTGCTTGTTTTTATAAATTCAGGAGAAAAATTCGAATTTGATTTGAGCAATTATTTTAAATATTTTGTAAATTGCACGAAGATTTTTGATGAGAAAATAATTGAAACAGAAGTAAGCGGAAATGTAATTTTGATTGGGGAGAGAAAAAGCGGGGTATATTCAATAAGTATGGAGAAATAATGGATACTAGATATGAACTTAAAGATGTAGATAAATTTTTGAGTATAGAAGGTTTCTTTGGTGGAGATCAACAATGGTTTGAAGATGTTTTGCATTCAAACTATCTTACTAAAAAAGGTTGTTCAGTAATTGCCATCACAAATTTTCTTATCTACATTGCAAATACAAAAAAAGAATATGCTAAGTTAGTTCCAGAAAATTTTATCGGCAGTCCGATAAATAAGACTGATTATATAAAATTTGCTGACAAGTTATCTACATTTGTTAAACCTAAACTATATGGCGTTCCATTTTTATTTCCAATGAACAGTGCTATTCGAAAGTACGCTAAGAAAAACGGAGCGAACCTTGTTGTACAAAACTACAATTTTACTTGGAATATCAGAAATATAGTGACATATATTATTGGCGCAATCGCAAATGGATATCCAGTTTTGATGTTGACGTTGAATCACAAAAATCCTGATGTTAAATTTCATTGGGTTACGATAACTGCGATTTATTATGATGATAGTTGGAAAATTGAATGCTCAAACTGGGGAACGAAGAGAGTGTATGATTTAGAAAAATGGTTTAAGGAAAAGTCTTTGTATAAAGGTTTAATTTATTATCAATAGGAGGATTTTATGGATTATTTAAAAAAATATAATGAATGGTTAAATGATGAGTGTTATGATCAACAAACCAGAGACGAATTGATGTCAATAAAAGATGATGATGAAGAAATAAAAGATAGATTTTATAAATCATTAGAATTTGGTACTGCAGGTTTGAGAGGAAAAATCGGGGCAGGTACTAATAGAATGAACAAGTACAACATAATGAAAACAACACAAGCACTTGCAGATACTATAAAAAATTACGGCGATGAAGCTTTGAAAAGAGGCGTAAGCATTAGCTACGATGTTAGAAAATTCTCCAAAGAATTTGCAGAAATATCGGCAAACGTATTAGCTTCTAATGGAATAAAAGTTTATTTGTCTGACGATATTAGACCAACACCAATGTTGTCTTATTCAATCAGAAAATTCAATTGTATTTCAGGAATTATGATTACAGCATCTCACAATCCAAAAGAATATAATGGATACAAGGCTTATTGGGAAGAAGGTAGCCAAATTCTTGAAGATAAGGCTAATGAAATTTTGAATAATTTGGACAAAATAGAAAGTTTTACAGAAGTGAAGATTGGAGATTTTGAAAAATTAATATCCGATGGGAAAATAGAATATTTTGGAGAAAATTTGGATAAAGATTATTTTGATGATGTTCTAAGCCTTACAATTAATGACGATAATATTGATAAAAATGTTAAAATCGTATACACTCCTTTAAACGGAACCGGAAATAGATTTGTAAGACATATCCTAGATGTTAGAGGATTCAAAAATGTTTATGTTGTAAAAGAACAAGAAAATCCAGATAGTAACTTCACAACTGTTCCTTATCCAAATCCTGAAAATCCAGAAGCATTTGAATATGCCATTAATTTGGGAAAAGAAGTTGGAGCTGATTTGTTATTGGCAACAGACCCAGACGCAGACAGAACCGCTGTAGAAGTTTTAAGTGATGGAGAATATGTCTTCTTAGATGGTAATAAAATTGGAGCATTATTGACTAATTATATTTTAAGTCAAAGATACGAAAAGCATGATTTGCCAGAAAATCCAGCAGTTGTTAAATCAATTGTAACAGGAGATTTGTCTGCTAAAATTGCAAAAAAATACGGCGTTGAAATGATTGAAACATTAACTGGATTCAAAAATGTTTGTGGAAAAGCAAATGAATACGAAAAAACTGGAGAAAAATCTTGGGTATTCGGATATGAAGAAAGTATTGGTTATTCCTATGGAACATTTGTAAGAGATAAGGATGCTGTAAGCTCTTCAATGATGATTTCAGAAATGTTAGCTTTTTATAAGAAACAAGGAAAGACATTGATTGATGTTTTAAATGATTTGTATGAAGAATTTGGATATCATGAAAATTCACTTTCTTCTGTTGTGTTAGAAGGATTAGATGGTCAAGAAAAAATCGCAAGAATTATGGAAGAATTCAGACATAATCCAATTAATGAAATAGGTTCTACAAAATTAGTTGAAACAAAAGACTACAATGTAAATTATGCGGATTTTGGAACTCCAAGATCAAATGTTTTGAAATATTACTACGACGATGGATCATGGTATGCTTTAAGACCTTCTGGAACTGAACCGAAAATCAAACTATATATTTATTCTGTTGCAGATTCAAAAGAAAAAGCTGAACAAAAAGTTTTGGATATCGAAAAAATAGCAAAAGAAAAAATGATGAATGTTAAATAATTTAAAATATCACTTGCCCTTTCATTCTTGGGTAAGTGATATTTTTTAATTGGCAAATATTGAGATTTTTTGATATTGTATGTATAATATACTATATTAAATTCTAGGAGAGAAAAATGAGAAAACTTGAAGAAAGAATAATGAAAGATGGTCAAGTATTACCAGGAAATATACTTAAAGTAGACAGGTTCATTAATCACATGATTGATCCTGCTCTTTTTGAAGATTTGGCAAATGAATTTTATGAAAAGTATAAGGATAAAAAAATAAACAAAATACTTACGATTGAAGTTAGTGGAATTGCAATTGCGTATGCATGTGGGATTAGATTTAATTGTCCTGTTGTTTTTGCAAAGAAAACAAGTTCAAAAACTTTGGGAGATAATTGTTACAGAACAGAAGTGTTTAGTTTTACTAAAAATAGAAGCTACGAAGTAATGGTTTCAAAAGAGTACTTAGATGAAAATGATCATGTTTTATTAATTGATGATTTCCTTGCAAATGGTAAAGCATTGGAAGGTTTGATTGATATTTGTTCACAAGCGAATGCAACTGTTGAAGGAATTGGAATCTTGATAGAAAAAGTTTTTCAAAAAGGTGGAGACCATTTAAGACAACAAGGTTACACTATAGAATCATTGGCGAGAATTAAAGGATTCACCGACGATTCTGTTATATTTGAGGATTAATTTTGACAAATTGTAACTTTATTATTCATTTTTTAAGTCCAAAATATGATATATTAGATTAGGATAAAATGTGAAAGGATGGGAGCCTATGAAATACATTATTGACATATTGGACGCATTCTTTTCTATACAAATTACTCCAAATTTAAAATTATATAATTTAATTTCTATGTTTTTTAAATATTTGTTTGTAATAATAATTTACTATTTTATTTTCAACATAATCAAGATGATTTATTTGGACATAAAAGGAACAAACAATATGAATTACAGTTCAAATACTTATTTAAAACTAATTAATAGAAAAGAAAATTTGCCTTTTAAAATACAAGAGCATTATTTTATAGGAAGAACTGCTACTATAGGAAGAGACGACAGCAATCAAGTTGCATTAAAGGATAGGTTTATATCGAAGAGACATGCACGTATTTATAAAGAAAAAAATAATTATTATATCGAGGATTTGAATTCTGCTAATGGAACTTTTTTGAATGGACATAAATTGATTAATTCTGCAAGATTGAACGACAAAGATTTGATAGATATCGGGCAAATTGAATTTATGTTTGTAAATGGTGACAAAGATGCAAACTAAACGTAAGAAAAATAGCAGATTTAAAGAATTTATCGATAATTTAAAACCAATGCGTGTAAATAGTAAAATGATAAAGCCAGTTTATTTGATATTACTGTTTAACATATTTGGTTTTTTTCTAGCTTTGGGTTCAAACGAAAAAGGATTAGATTCGAAAGCTTTAGCTTATTTTTTGTTTGCTACAATTTTAATGTTTTTGGCAAATAAATACGTAACGAGAATCACTAAAGGTGATGGATATATATTACAAATCGCTTGTATGCTATTTAGTATTGGTATAATCGTGATTTATAGGCTTAATCCTTATGAAGGATTGAAGCAGATAATGTGGTTTACTATAGGGATATTATTGTTTTTTGGAACATTTTTTATTTTAAAAAGCTACAAAAAGTGGTACAAATTCACAGCACTTTATTTGATAGGTTGTGTTGTGATGTTTCTATTGACATTACTTCTTGCTGAAGATAAATACGGAGCTAGAAACTGGATTAGCATATTTGGAGTTGGATTCCAACCATCTGAAATTACAAAAATTTTGTATGTATTTTTCTTAGCTAGTTATGACTATAACACTGATTTGTTAGATAAGATAAATATAAAGTCTGCGCAAAAATACAAAAAATATCTACCTATAATCAAAAGATATTTCTTGATGATTGTTGTGTATCTGTTTATTGGGATGTTTTTCTTGCAAAAAGATTTGGGAACTGCAATGATTTTTTACGGGTTATTTTTAGTTTACCAAATTGTAAATCAAGAAGACATCAGATTAATTTTGTTAAATTTACTCATAGCTATTGCCGGAGCGGTAGCTGCATATATGCTTTTTTCCCATATACGAATAAGAGTGTCTACATGGCTTGATCCATGGAAGAATATCGATGGAATAGGATATCAAATCACACAAGCTTTGTTTGCGATTGCGAGTGGAGGATTTTTTGGAACTGGACTGGGACTAGGAAGACCTGATGTAGTTCCTGTAGTCACAAGTGATTTTATTTTCGCAGCGATATGTGAAGAAATGGGGACTTTCACAGGAATGGGTGTAATAATGTTGTTTTTGATTTTGATTTACAGAGGAATGAAAATTTCTTTGTATCAATCAAATAAATTTTACAAGATTGTGGCGCTTGGAATTTCTGTTATTTTTGCAATTCAAGGTCTTGTTATGTTTGGCGGTGTTATGAAGTTGGTTCCTTTGACAGGAATTACGATACCATTTGTAAGTTACGGTGGTACTTCAATGGCGATGTCATTTATTTGCCTTGCTATTTTACAATTCTGTTCAACTGATCAAGGAGAGGAAGATATTTATGCAAAATAAAATGAACAAAAGAATTATTGTGGTTTTATCTTTCTTGATGACTATATTTGTATTGTTGGTTTTGTATTTGACTTATTTCCAAATAGTAAAAGCTGATAAAATTGCAAACAATGAATACAACAAAAGATTGTGGGTAGATGAAGATAAGGTTGAACGTGGAACAATCTACGATAGAGATAAAAATGTTTTGGTAGAAACTAAGAAAGATTCATCTGGGAAAAATTATAGATTTTTTGATTATGCCGATATTTATGGAAATATAACTGGATACAATTCAAAAACCTACGGTACAGCTGGTCTTGAAAAATCATACATGAAAGAACTATTAAACATTAACAAAGACACGCCTTTATCACAATTGAGAAATATCGTAAGCTCAAACAATAAAGGTAACGATCTTGTTTTGACCACAAATTCCACTCTACAAAAACTTGCATACAATTTATTAGACGGCAAAAAAGGTTCAATCGTAATGATGAATCCGACAACTGGTGAAGTTTATGTAATGGCAACTTTTCCTTCATATAATCCAAACGAAGTTTCATCACAATGGCAAGAACTTTTAAATAGGGAGACATCTCCACTATTAAATCGTGCAACACAAGGAATGTATACTCCGGGATCGGTTTTTAAAATAATTACTGGTAATGCAATATTAGAAAATGAAGACAAAGTTGACAAAGTTGTAGAAGATAATACTGGTACAATTGAGTTTAACAAGTACACTATTTCCAATAATAATGGCGCTGTTTTTGGAGAGACGGATTTGAGAAAAGCTCTTGAAAAATCATCTAATGTTTATTTTGCATCGCAGGGTGTAAAATTGGGTAACAAAATTTTAGAAGATAATGCTTCAAAATTTATGATTGGCAAGAAAATTCCTTTTGATTTGCCAGTAGCAGTAAGCGTTAATGGATATTCTAAAACAAAGAGTAATGCAGATATTGCAACAACAAGTTTTGGTCAAGGAGAAACTTTGGTAACTCCATTGAATATGGCGATGGCAATGAGCGCTGTAGCAAATGATGGGCAAATGTTAAAACCTTATTTGGTTAGTCAAATAATAGACTCAGAAGGCAAAGTAATTAAAGAAACTAAGCCTGAATTATTATCTGAAGTTGGCAATAAGAAGAATATGGAAACATTGAAAGACTATTTGAGATCTACTGCAGAAAGTTACGATACACTTAATGTTAGTACATCTGTAATCGCGAAATCAGGTACGGCAGAAATTAAAGATAAAACAAGTACACACGCTTGGTTTGTCGCTGCAGCACCAGCAAAAAAACCAAAATTTGCGATAGCTGTTATTTTGGAAGATGATAACTCTTATGGTGTAAAAACTGCAGGACCTATAGCTTCAAAAATGCTCAACGCAGCAATTAATGAATTAGGATTAGAAAAATAAAACAAAACATGGATAGCTTTGATGATTCATTGCGATCCATGTTTTTTTATTACTTATAAGAATTTGTCTTTGATATTTAACCAATACCAGTCTTTTAAGAAAACTAATTTATTGATATACTGATCTGAATAAGTGAAGTTTACATAATCTACATTGTCATAACTTCTATTCAATCCATCGGCTAAAACGATGGAGCTTTTTCTGTCGAAATTGTGATCTCTAAAATACAATGTAACGTTACTTTTTGATGGAACAACGAGGGAATTTAAAAGAGAACGGTATGCTTTTGAATTAATTGGGGCAAGAGGCGTTACTTGAAAACCATCAAGCCCGTGATACAATACCGATCCACCTGCTGAGAAGTTATACGCAGTCGATCCAGAAGGAGTGGATACTATTATTCCATCTCCTGCAAAGGACTCCAAGTGGTTATCATCAATGTATACATCCAAATACACAATCGATGAGTCATCGGTTTTTACTACAAATTCGTTCAGCGCTTTGTGCGTATAAGTTTTGCTACTATTTCTGATTGCAGTTTTAGATTCTAGTAGAGAAATTTTTTCAATTCCGTAATTTTCGTTAATTAAATCTGAAATGAATTTGTCGATATTTGGGATTAGAATTTCTTGATAAAAGCCTAAGTGACCGGTGTTTATTCCAACAAAAGGAATAGTTGAAAATTCGTATTTGTGAACTGCTCTTAAGAATGCTCCATCTCCACCGATACAAAGATTAATCAGCGCATTCTCATCAAAATCGAATGTAGGTTTGAATCCTTTTTGTTCTAATTTTTCCTTTACAATTAAAGCTGTTTCAAGTGATTTTTGGTTATCGTTTACATATATATTTATAATTTTGCTGTTTTTGTTCATTTATACTAAAAGCTCCTAATATTTGATATAATTTTATTATACCAAATAACTGGAGATTTAAACAATGAAACAAATTAGTTTTGATGTAGATAAAAAAATAAGATTAGATGAGTTTTTGAAATCAAATCACATTTCCAAAAATTTATTTCTCAGTATTTACAAAGATGATATTTTTATAAATGAGAAACATGCAAAGAGAAATTCTAAATTAAAACCAGGTGACAAAGTAACCATCAATCTTAGAGATGAAGAGAATAATTACAAACCAATAAATTTATACATTGAAGTTTTGTATGAAGATGATGATATTTTTGTATTAAATAAACCTGACAAACTTACAATGAATACACACGGAGAAGAAAGCTTAGCGAATTTTGTGTCTTATTTATTTGAGCAAAGAAATATTAATCAAAAAGTTAGATTTATCAATAGATTGGATCAAGATACATCAGGTGTTGTAATGGTTGCTAAGAATAAAATAGCTCAAGCTTATTATCAAAAAACTTCGTTTGAGAAAAAATACTTGGCAATCGTAAAAGGAAATCCTAAAAATCAAAAGATAGAATTAAATTTAAAACGCGATGGAATTAAAACTGAGGTTGATGAAAATGGTAAAAATAGTGTAACTATTTTACAAAATCTTAAAAATTATGGAGATTATTCATTGGTTAGTTTAAAGCTTTTGACAGGTAGAACTCATCAAATAAGAGTAAGTATGGAATATATTAATTGTCCAATAGTCGCAGATAGTTTGTACGGAGAAAAAATAGAAGGATTTTCTCAAATGCTACATGCAAATGAAATAGAATTTGTTGATATGAAAAGAAATAGGCATATTATTACGACAGAAATTCCACAAAGATTTAATAAATTTTTGAATAATTAATCTTACTTGAAAACACTTTTATGTTGTAGTATAATTAAATTAACCTCAGAAGAGGAACCCTGAAAAATTAAACCGACACACACTATAAGGGATGACGGACGTTCAATAATTGATGACGAGCCCTCTTTGAAGGGATGTCAGATGTTTGAGACAGTCAACCCACCTTCACATACTGAAGGTCATTAATTGATTAGGGTCTTCTGAGGATATTTTGTAAATAAAAGCGATTTCGCTTATTAGCATGGGACAAAATCTCATGCTTTTTTCTTATGTGTTTAATTTGAGATTATCTATTCACTAAAGTAGTATGAGAATGTATAATATATGATAGATAAGGTGAGTGATATTATGAAAGATTCTAATTTAAAGAAATGCCCAAATTGTAATTCATTTGTTGGCGTTGAAGATAGATTTTGTAGAGTTTGTGGTCATGATTTTTCAAAAGATGATGATTTTTCTTCTGAAGGAAAAACATTTGAGGATTTTTTGTTAGAGGCTTCTAAATTTAGAAACGAAACTCAAAATCACGATCTTGGTTCTATAAAAAAAGAAGAGGATAGTTCAACAGATAATGAAAATAATTATTCTAAGATAGATAATGGCTCTAATCAAGATACAACCGATAGATTAAATGTTGTGGATATTGAATCAGAATCATTGAAAAAAGAAAGAGAAAAAGCATTCCACGAAACAAATAGCGGTGATGATTACTACGATTATTATGATGAAGATGATGAAAAATCATCGATATTTAAGAAAATTATATTTTCAATTATTGGTGTGGCTTTATTAATTGGTATTGTATTTGGTATTAAATACATAAAACCTATGTTCCAAGAAAATCTAGCTGAAAAGACCATTACAGCAGAATCTGTAAAAGGTAAATTTATTCAAGCAGTACAAGCGAAATCCTCAGAACAAATGATAAGTATTGTAAAATCATCAAATCAATCTGTGCCGTTTAGAAACAAAGATGCTGAAGAATTTATTAATGAAATAAATTCTAACCCTGAGTATCAAACAACTATTTTGAAATGGTTAGAAGATGATGAAGCAAATCTAAAATCAGATAAATCTTATAAAAGTACTAACCCATTAAAAATGGTCAAGGATAATGACGGATATAAAATCTTGATTGATCCTATAAAGTTAACAATAGAAAATCCAGAAAACGCAAAGTTGAGTTTAGAAAATGCTTCACAATACGCATTTCCAGGAAAGAAAATTTTATTAATAGAATCTAATGATTTAACATTGAGACAAAATTATGATTTATCTTTCTTCTCAAAAAATAATGCAATTAATTGGGATATTGTAGACATAAATAAAACATTACCTGATTTTGATGTATCAAGTGGAGAGAAAAATTATGAAATCAGAAAAACAATAGATGATGATTGCCTTGTATTTGTAAATGACAAAAACACTGGACTTACTACAGATAAATTTAATGAAAAAGGCAGAAAGAATTTAACAGAGGACCAAGATTTTGTTAGAATGGTTGCCAAAGGCAAAAATGGTTTATTAAAATCGCCAAAACAAACTGTAGGTTGGGAAACTTGGGTTAGATTGTATTTGAAAGATTAAAACTTTATAAATAATTCACTAATAATGTTTGAGATATGAAATTAGAGGGTATACAATAATCATAAGAAAATTTATTTAAGGAGATGTTATTATGAGTTTAATGGATTATTTAGAACATAAAAGAAGAGAAAAGGAAAGACAAATCAAATGGGAAATTGCTAAACGTAAATATGAAGACGAAGCTAAAATTACTTTAGGTACAGTTATTGGTGCTTCATTAGGTTTAGCAGCAGGATTATTATTAGCACCTAAATCAGGTGAAGAAACTAGAAAAGACATCAAAAAATTTGCAGAAGAAACTAAGAAAACAGCAGTAAATAACTTTAACGATGCAGTAGATACTGTAAAATTAACTGCTGACAATGTAACAGACAGTGTTAAAGACAAATATCAAGATTTCCAAGATAGAGGAATGACTGAATTAAATAGAGTTTCTGATCAATTCGATGAAGTTAAAACTGATTTGGGAGTTCTTGGTGAAGATCTTAAAGATGTAGTAAAAAAAGACGGAAAAGTAATCAAAGAAGACGTTAAAGACACTAAAGACCAAGTAAAAGATTCTGCAGAAAAAGTTGGAGATTCAGCTAAAAAAGTAGCAGAAGAAGCAAAAGACGGTGCAGAAAAAACTGCTGAAGAAGGAAAAAAACAAGCAAAGAAAACTGCTGACACTGCAAAAGAAGAAGCAAAAGAAGTTAAAAAAGAAATCAAAAAGTAGGTAAGAAATGATAGATGCTTTATATATATTTAAAATAATATTATATATTTGTTTATCTGGATTCTTAATTGCTTTAATCGTATTTTTGTTCAAACTTACTGACTTAATAAAGAGCATAAAAGCTGTTTTAGCAGATAACAAAAAGGATATCGATAGATCAATTGGTGAAGTACCACAAATATTAGACAATGTAACTGGTATAACTAACAAAGCCGATCGACTAATAGGTGATGTGTCTCCAGATGTAAGAAATATTACAAACAATGTAAGTAACACTTTATCACACGTTGAGTCAGTTTCAAGCAACGTATCAAATACTGTGGATTATGTTGCTGAATCTGTAACTGATACTGCAACTAATATTAAGTACGGATTCTTAAATTCTACAGATTATGTTGGTTCTGCAAGAGATATTATTAATTTCGTAAAAAGTTTAGCTAAAAGATAATTAAATAAGATTTTATAAGCCAATCGGAAAATTTCTGATTGGCTTATCGTAAATCTTTAAAAACTTTTATAATTCATGAAAACAATTGTAGAAATTGTTAAAATCCTATTGAAAAACAGTTAATTTTTTGGTATGCTATTAAGGAAAGATGGGATAGAATGAAAAGAATAAAAATTATCTCAAATCCTTCATCAGGAAGTCAAACACACGCAAGAGATTTAACAAAGCTTATTAATTATTTAATTGAGGATAATTTTGTAGTTCAGCTTTTTAAAACAAAAGGCAAGAATGATGCATATAATGAGGCGTTAAACACATCTTCTGATGAATGGGATTTGATAGTTGTTTCAGGCGGAGATGGAACGGTTAATGAAGTTGTTCATGGAATTTGCG
Organism: Finegoldia sp. P3-F-LR; assembly: GCF_052932165.1. Taxonomy (NCBI): domain Bacteria; kingdom Bacillati; phylum Bacillota; class Tissierellia; order Tissierellales; family Peptoniphilaceae; genus Finegoldia; species Finegoldia sp. P3-F-LR. The sequence continues at coordinate 73,427 of NZ_JBRFJE010000002.1, forward strand.
ATAGCGAAAGCGATATTCCTATTACGATTTACTCCACAGGTACAGTAAACGATTTCGCAACTTACTTAAACTTGCCCTCAACACCTTACAAATTATATAGAATGATTAAAACTGGGAAAATAATTAAAAGTGATGTTGGAAAAGTCAGCAATGAAGACTCACACAGGTATTTTATCAATGTTTTTGCAGTTGGGAATATTGCTTCTGTTAGTTATGTTACCGATAAAGCTCAAAAAGCGATTTTTGGTAGACTGGCGTATATTGTTGAAGGGTTGAAAGAACTTCCTAACACATTAAATCAACCTATGGAATTGAAGATTAAAACAAATGATGACTATCTAGAAGTAAAATCTCCTATTATGATTATTTCGAATTCAAATACTGTAGGTGGTTTTGAAAATATTTGCCCACAAGCAAAAATTGACGATCAAAAACTAGATGTTTTAATTATTAAGCATTCCCGTCTTAAAGAAGTTGCTCAGATTATAATAGATGCTTTTAGTTCAAAGCATATTTACTCTGAAGATGTATTATATTTTCAAACTGATACTTTAACCATTGAATCCAATCAAACAGTTCCAGGAGATGTGGATGGAGAATATGGTGGGAATTTACCAGTGAAAGTTGAGATTAATAATAAACCAATAAATATTTTAGTAAGGAGCGATTAAATGTCATCACCAACAATTAAAGACGTAGCAAAACTTGCTGGAGTTTCGATTTCTACAGTATCTAGAGTTATGAATGATTCCAAGCCTGTTAGTCCAGAAGCGCGTAGAAAAGTTTTAGATGCAATTGAAAAACTTGATTTCAAACCAAACGAATTGGCAAGATCTTTAGTAATGAAAAGATCAAATTTAATAGGCGTAGTAGTGAAAGATATCGGCATTCCATATATGGCACAAATTGTAAGAGGTGCTGAAGAAATTGGAAGAATGTACAAATACGATATACTATTGTCTTCTACATACGGCGATTTGGAACAAGAAAAGAAGATTATAGACTTCATGTTTACAAAACAAGTAGAAGGAATAATTTTGATTTCAGAAGACATTGAACCAGAGGTTATATTCAAGTTGAAAGATCAAACTGTTCCTTATATTCAATTGGATAAATTCTGGAATATAAAAGACGTGCATACGGTACAAATCGACTACAAAGAAGCCATGATAAATATGATTAATCATATTTATGATTTAGGTCACAAGAAAATTTTATTCGTAAAAGAAAATCAAGATACTGAAATAGGTCAAGAAAAACTTAAGGGATACAGACAAGCTTGTGATGATTTGAAATTAGAAAAAATTGAAATTTCATCAGAAGGAGTTTCAGTTAAAGATGGTTACGAAGCAGGAGATAAGATTTTCGAAATGAAAGATTCGAAAGACATAACTTGCGTAAGTTTTAGTGAAGATGCACAAGCAATAGGATTTATAAATTATTGCTATGATAATAACAAGAAAGTTCCAGAAGATATTTCCGTATCTGGATTTGGCGATATACCAATGACAAGTATTTACAGACCTACTCTTACTACAGTTCAAGAACCTTATTATGACATAGGTGCTGTATCTATGAGAACTTTAGTAAAGGTTTTGAAAGAAAATAAAATTATCAACGAAAAGGCAATATTAGGTTCTCAAATAATGAAGAGAGAATCTGTAAAAGATATCAATTAAAATATTTTCCTGTTTAAAAAATCAATTAATAGGATATAAATAAAGTAGTCATAGGAGGATTATTATTATGGTAGAACAAAATGTTATAGTAAAAAACGAAACTGGTTTGCATGCTCGTCCAGCTGCATCTTTGGTACAGTTTGTTAAAAATTTTGATGGTAAAGTTGAACTTATTAAAGATGGTAAAACAGCTAACGCAAAATCTATTTTCAACGTTATGGCTTTAGGTATTTCTCAAGATACTGAAGTCACTGTTAGATTAGATGGTGAAAACGAAGAAGAAAACCTAAAAAAACTAGTTGAATTTATAGAAAATTTAGAAGACTAATTAAAGCAAGAATTCATAGCCGTCACTTTTGTGGCGGCTTTAGTTTATCAGGAGGTATTATGAGTTTAATTAAAAAAGGTATTATTGCAAGTGAAAATATTGCTATTGGCAAAATTAAACTTATGAAAAAACAAGAAGTTAAGATAAGTAGCCAAAAAATTTCTGATGACGAAATTAAACTTCATGTTGATAAATTTAATAAAGCTTTGAATGATTACAAAACAATATTATCAGAAACAAAAGTTGACAATGATACACAAAAACAAGTAATAGAAGCCCATTTGAGTATGTTGGACGATCCTTTTCTATCAGAAAGTGTGATTTCAAAAATTAATGAAAATATTGCAAGCGACAAAGCTTTAAATGATACAATTGATGAAATGGTTATAATGATGCAGTCGCTAGACAATGAGTACATGAGAGAAAGAGCGTCAGACTATAAAGATATCGGTCAACAATTACTGTACAAAATTAAAGGAATTGAAAATCAGAAACTAGACTCATTAGAACCTAATACTATTTTGGTTTCAAAAGAGCTGACTCCTTATGAAACATCAATAATTGATAAAGATAATGTTGTGGGATTTTTAATGGACTTGGGAGGAAAAACTGCACACACTTCAATTATTGCGCAAACCTTAGGTATTGCTTGTCTTGTTGGCATGAAAGATATAACAGAAAATGTTAAGGATTCTCAAACGGTTATTATAGATTCGTATAAGGGAATCTGTATAATTGATCCTGATGAAGAAACTCTTTTAGAATACAAAAATAAAAAGTCTGAATTGGATGGTGAAAAATCAAGGCTTGAAAAAAACAGGTATAACAAAGCAATTACTAAAGATGGAAGAGACATCGATGTAATGACAAATATCGGAAATATTGAAGATTTAGAAAAAGGCTTAGAATCTGGTGCTGAAGGCGTTGGTTTATTTAGAACAGAATTTTTGTATATGTATAATGACAATTTCCCGACAGAAGATGAACAATTTGAATCTTATAAAAAAGTAGTGGAAATTTTAGACGGGAAATCTGTAATTATCAGAACCTTAGATATTGGTGGAGACAAAGAACTTCCTTATTACAAGTTTCCTAAAGAAGACAATCCATTTCTTGGTTGGAGAGCTTTGAGATTTTGTTTTGATATGAAGGATGTTTTTGATGCTCAAATCAAAGCAATATTGAGAGCTTCTGCATTTGGAAAAATAAGGATTATGCTTCCTATGGTTATTTCAGTAGAAGAAATAGAAAAAGCACTTGAAATAATTGAAAATAATAAAGATGAATTGAGAGATAAAAATATTGATTTCGATGAAAATATAGAAGTTGGTATAATGATTGAAACGCCAGCAAGTGTTATTGTCGCCGAAGATTTAATAGAATACGTTGATTTCTTTAGTATTGGAACTAATGACTTGACGCAATATATCTTAGCAAGTGATAGAGGAAATGATAAAATTTCAAGTCTTTATAACACATACAATCCAGCAGTTCTTAGAGCTATCAAAAAGGTTATTGATGTTAGCCACAAACACGGAAAATGGACTGGAATGTGTGGAGGATTTGCTGGTGATACTAAAGCAACGAAACTTCTTTTGGGTATGGGATTGGATGAATTTTCTGCGCCAGCAGCTTCAATTCCAAAAATAAAGGATGTTATCGCTAACAATTCATTTGAAGAAGCAAAAATTTACGCAGATGAAATTTTACAAATGAAAAAAACTACAGATATTGAAAGAAAAATATCTGAATAAAGATTTTGTTTTAAAAATCTGATTATTAATGATAAAATTGTATTGGTGATTATATGGAAATCAAAGAGTTACAATTTTTTAAAGATAAAAATATTTACGATTGTGAGTTACAAGATGATAAGTACATTGTAAATACAGATTCTGGTAAATATATCGTTGAAATATATGAAGGGGATTTGGAGTCTTTTTTGAAATACAACCAACAAAATAATTATTTGTTGTATGAGTTAAATGACAAATTTGCAAAGATTGAAGATAGTGGATTTGAAAATGGTTATACTTTTGTGATTAAAAAATTCATTCAAAATCTTACAGATCAAATCTCTATTGAAAAGCAAATACAACTTGGAAGTGAAATAGGCAAAATTCTCAGAAAACTTCACGAAAATAGCCAAATTAACGATGATACTACTTGGTCGAAGATTTTTAATTATAAAATCAATAATCTTATATACAACTACTCAATGACAAACTTCAGAGGAGATAAGGATTATATTGTTTTTGACTACATTGAAAATAATAGATATTTAATTGAATCGAGAAAGTTGAGTAATATTTATCTGTTTGATAATTTAGAATCTATCTACGCAGACGAAAATAATTTGAATTTTGTATCAAAAAATGTAAGTTATATGGCGGACTCTTTCTTTGAATTTAGAAAAATAAATGAAGCTGATGAGAAAAATAGAATTTTCTATTATTCCTTATTAAAATCTTATTTTAACGGAAAAATTCCTAGATTATTTTATAGAATTCTTGCCATATACACTATTTTGGACATTCTGGAACCAAAATTAAATGGAGAAAATGATGTTGATTTGACAGGAGAGTTTGATAGAATATTAAGCATTTACAATGATTTTGATTGTATAATTCCTGTGTGGATTAAGGAAACTGAAGGAAGGATAAGGGAGCTTAATGATGAAGGTAAATTGTAAGTTTTGGTTTGAAGATGACAATGGCAAGAAGTTTTTCGGTAAAGGAAATTATCTTCTGCTAAAAGAAATTGACAAGACAAAATCTCTTAACAAGGCTTCAAAAAATCTCAAAATGAGTTACAGCAAAGCTTTTAATATTATAAAAAATAGCGAAAAAATTTATGGAGAGAAGTTTGTGGATACCGAAATTGGAGGAGCCAATGGCGGAGGGTCGACATTAACAGAAGCTGGTGAAAGATTAATCAGAGAATATGAAAAAGGTATGTCAAATTTTACCAGAACTAGCAACAATTTAACAGAAAAAATTACAAAAAATTCCTAAAAAGCTTGTATTTTTTATAAAATCAGTGTAATATATATTTATCGAAGTGTCTTAATAATTAAAATCTCAATGTTTAGCATTGGGATTTTATATTTGGATACTATTTTTAATTTATAAAAGGAGTTAAAATGAAGAAAGTAGTTTTAGCATTAGGTGGAAACGCTCTCGGAAATTCACCTGAAGAACAAATCAAAGCTGTTAGAAAAACAGCTATATCTATAGTTGATTTAGTTGAAGATGGTAACGAAGTTATCGTTTGCCATGGAAATGGTCCACAAGTTGGTATGATTAATTTGGCTATGGAAACTGCTCATAATTCTAATCCACAAATTTCTAACATGCCATTTGCAGAATGTGTTGCTATGAGCCAAGGATACATAGGATATCATTTACAAAAGGCTATCAAAAACGAATTATCAAAAAGAAACATGAAAAACGCAGTGTCTACTATAATTACACAAGTTAAAGTGGATAAGAATGATGAAGCTTTTGCTAATCCAACAAAACCTGTGGGATTATTTTATTCAAAAGAAGAATCTGAAAAACTTGCTGCAGAAAGTGGATATACTTTTAAAAAAGATGCAAACAGAGGATACAGAAGAGTTGTTCCATCTCCAAAACCAATTGATATTATTGAAAAAGAAGAAATCAATACTTTGATTAAAGAAGATTTCATCGTTATTGCTGGAGGTGGAGGAGGAATTCCTGTCGTAGAAAATGATGGACAATTAGAAGGTATAGGAGCTGTTATAGATAAGGATTTCACTTCAGAGAAATTAGCGGAAATTTCTGATGCAGATTTGTTAATCATTTTAACTGCAGTAGAAAAAGTATGTATTAATTACGGGACAGAAAATGAAGAAGGCTTGGATGAGTTAAACTTATCAAGAGCACAAAAGTTAATAGAAGAAAAACAATTCGCAGAAGGATCTATGCTACCTAAGGTTAAGGCTTGCTTGAGTTTTATCCAATCAGGTGAACGTAAAACTGCTTTGATAACTTCTTTGAAAAAAGCAAAAGAAGGAATCAATGGTTTAACAGGAACTAGATTTGTAAAATAATAATAGTACTTCCAAAACAAGAAATTGATTTGTTGTTTCTGGAAGTATTTTTTTAATGCTCTTTAAATTATTTTGAATTTAATATAGAATATAGTTTGATGAAATTAAAAGGAGAGTGTATATGGAAAGTAATTCGAATTCATTATTTGATTATTATGGTAAGCCTTCCATGCTTAAATCATTTCCGATAGCTATGCAACACTTGTTGGCAATGATTGTGGGTAATGCGTTGCCATCAATAGTCTTGGCGAGTGCTTTGAAATCAAGTGAACATGCAATTACAGATGCACAAGCAATTTATTTAATTCAAGCAGGAATGTTTATTGCTGCAATAGCGACATTATTACAATTGTATCCAGTTTTAAAATTTGGTGCAAAATTACCAGTCATTATGGGCGTTAGTTTTGCTTACATTCCAGTTTTATTATCAATTGGAAAACAATATGGAATAGGTGCTGTGTATGCGTCACAGTTGATTGGTGGTATTGTAGCGATATTCACTGGAATGTTTATTGGAAAAATTAGGAAGTTTTTTCCACCGATTGTGTCAGGAACAGTTGTATTAACTATTGGGCTTAGTTTGTATTCAGTTGCTGTAAATTATATGTCAGGTGGAAATGGACCTATGCAAGGAGAAATCAGAAACTGGGTTGTAGCGATTATAACTTTATGTGTTGTTTTGTTTTGTAATATGTTTATGAAAGGTTACATAAAATTAGCGGCAATTTTGGTAGGAATTATTGTAGGATACATAATATCATTATTTTTAGGCATGGTTCAATTTGACAATGTTGTTAGTGCTTCTTGGTTTATGCTTCCACAAATTTATCCATTCAAATTCCAGTTCCATTTGGATGCTATCTTGACTATGTCAATTATGTACATCGTAAACTCTGTTCAAGCAGTTGGAGATTTAACTAGTACAACTGTTGGAGGAATGGATCGTGAGCCTACTGATGTAGAATTATCTGGAGGTATTAAAGCCAATGGTCTTGTAAGTGTTATTGGTGCATTCATAGGAGCACTTCCAACGGCAACCTATTCACAAAACGTTGGAATTGTCTCTATGACAAAAGTAATTGCTAGAAAAGTTTTGTTGATTACTGCTAGTATGGTATTTGTCTGCGGATTGATTCCAAAATTTGGAGCATTGATGCTTTCAGTTCCACAAGCTGTAATCGGTGGCGCGACAATATCAGTATTTGCACAAATAGCTATGAGTGGTATGAAACTTATAACTTCAAGCGAAATGAGCGTAAGAAATACAACTATAGTTGGATTGGGAGTTGCACTTGGTATGGGAATCACACAAGTTGGCCCAAACGCTGTAAGATATTTTCCACAATGGTTCAGAATGGTGTTCACAGCATCACCTGTAGTCGTTGCAACGTTGATAGTATTTTTCTTGAATATTATTATTCCAGAAAAAACATTAGAACAAGAAGAAAAAGAAAGAAAAGAAATAGAATAAAAAATCCCTCGTGAGAGGGATTTTAATATTTCATATATTTTTTATCGATATATCTTTTTAGTACGAATGAAAGATGAGAATACAACGTAAATCCTTTATAGTATAATAGCGCTTTTTCATTTCCACAATATAAAATTTGCATAGGATCAGTGTCTGGAACATAAGATTCTAATTCTTCATCGTTCAATGTGTGTGCTATATTTTTCATTAAAATAGGCGATTGTCTTATAGCATACACACCAGCTTTTGGTAGGTTAGGGTATTTATTGATACTAACACAATCCCCAACGGCAAATATTTTGTCAGAAATTCTCATATATTCATCGGAAATCAAGAAGTTTTTATCAGTAGTATTTAGATTTCCAAAATCAACATTCACACCGCTAGAACCAATGCACATTATCAATTTATCAAAATCTATATCAATTTCTTCAATAGAGGATACATTTTTGTTTTCGTAAACTTTTATACCTTTTTTCTTTAGCAACTTTCTGGCTTTTTTATTAGCTTTGTCACTGAATCCTTCCATATTTACGCTGCCTCTTGTTACTATGGATATATTCTTATTAGGATAAATAGTTTTGAGAACAAAAGCTAATTCCAATCCACTTGCACCGGCACCTAATATAAGTATATTTTTATCAGTGTCTTTGATTTTTTCTTTTAAATCAATAATTGTATTGATAGGTTTGGAATTTATTATATTTTCTCCAGTTCCAATAGTTTTTTGAGTAGCTCCTAAATTAATGCTTAAGTAATCGTAGTCTACTGTGTGATTTTTTGCTATGACTTTTTTATTTTCATCGTCGATTTTTATGATTTTATCGAAAATCAAATCTGCTCCGTATTTTTCACAAACTTTTCTTACATCAAAGCATATCTCATCATGAGAGTATACTCCTTCCAAAAAACCGGTATACATACCAGAATAATACTGGTGTTCGTTGTCTGTTATAACAGTTATTTTAATATCTGGATATTTTTCTTTTATATTTTTGATTACAAAAATATGTCCGTGACCACAGCCGCACAAAACTAAATTCTTCATTTTGTCTCCTTCAGTACATTTTTTATTTATAATTATATATATCATACCAGAAAAGTAAAGCAATGTTAAATTCATTTTTCGTTTGACAATATTGTTAATAATTGCTAAGATTATATTGTATAGAAGGTATCTATATTTACACGATAACAACGTTTACGTTATCAAATGAAAATCGATAAATTTTTATTAAGTTTTTTAATTGTAAGCAAATGTTATCACAAAAATTTAAGGAGGACATTATGTCAAAAGTTTACAAAAAAATAATTGCTTTATTTCTTTGTTTAAGCATGGTTTTTGCAACTGCATGTGGTGGTGCAGGCAAAGATTCATCTGATAATGGAAAATCATCAGATACTAATGAAAAGAAAGAACAAGTAAAAGTAACTATGGTTACTGACCAAGGTGGAATTAACGATAAATCTTTCAACCAATCTGCTTATGAAGGATTTGAAAATGCGAAAAAAGAAGGATGGTTGGATTACAGATATATCGAATCACACAAAGAAAATGATTATGCACCAAATATGGAAACAGCATTGGATGATGAAAGTGATGTAATATTTACAATTGGATATGCATTATTTAAAGCAACAGATGCTGCAGCAAAAGAAAACACTGACCAAAAATACGCAATAATCGACAATGCAAACGTAGAAAAAAGACCAAACATGATTGGGGTTTTATTTGCAGATAACGAAAACTCATTCTTAGTTGGATACATTGCTGGTATGACTACTAAAACAAATAAAGTTGGTTTTGTTGGTGGTATGAAGAGCGATGTAATCGACAGATTTGAATATGGATTCAAAGCTGGAGTAAAGGAAGCTGAAAGACAAAAGAAACAACCAATTGAATTCCAATCACAATATGCTGATAGTTATGCTGCACCAGATAAAGGTAAATCAATTGCTAACTTAATGTACCAAAAAGGTGTAGATGTTATATTCCACGCTGCAGGTGGTACAGGTTATGGTGTTATTCAATCAGCTATTGATAATAACAAATATGTAATCGGTGTTGATAGAGATCAATCTGAAGATGCTCCTAAAAACATGTTAGTTTCTACAGTTAAAGGTGTAAATGTTGCTGTACAAAAAATCTCAAAAGATATTAAAGACGGTAAGTTTGAAGGTGGAAGTACAGTAACTTACTCATTAAAAGATGGAGATGCTGTAGATATTGCTTATGCTAAAAATGATTTAGTAGCACAAGATGTTAAAGACAAAGTAGAAAGCTTAAAGAATGACATCAAAGAAGGAAAAATCAAAGTTCCACAAAACGAAAAAGAATTTACAGAATTCGGATTTGATAAATAAGGTTGAGAACAGGGATTGAAAAATCCCTGTTTTTATAACTGTTTTTAAAAATGAAAGGGAAAAACATGAACGATGAAAAAAACATTGTTGTAGATTTAAAAGACATATCAAAATCTTTTGGCAGCAATAAAGTACTTGATAATGTAAATTTCACACTCCATGAAGGAGAGGTTCATGCTTTGTTAGGTGAAAACGGAGCTGGGAAGACAACTCTAATGAATATACTTTATGGGTTGTATGAACCTACATCTGGAAGTGTTACAGTAAAAGGAAAAACTTTTGATCAAATGACTCCTAAATTAGCAATACAAACTGGTATAGGAATGGTGCATCAACACTTTATGCTTATAGAACCATTTACTGTTTATCAAAATATTGTTTTAGGAAAAGAAATAACAAGTAAAGGTGGAATTTTGGATAATAAAAAATCCATCGATGCTGTAAAAGAATTGTCCGAAAAATACGGTTTGATGATTGATCCAGAAGCGAAAGTTGCTGATATTTCAGTAGGAATGCAACAAAGAGTTGAAATCTTAAAATGTTTGTATCGTGGAGCGGATATTTTGATATTTGATGAACCAACAGCGGTTTTAACTCCACAAGAAATAGATGATTTTATAAAAATTGTAAAAAATCTTACAGAATTAGGAAAATCAATAATAATAATTACACATAAATTATCTGAAATTAAAGCAATGGCAGATTACTGTACAGTAATTAGACGTGGAAAATTTATCGATAAGTTAAACGTCAAAGAAATCGATGAAAATATTTTAGCAGAAAAAATGGTTGGTCGTGATGTAAGATTTAATGTTGAAAAAGAAGACCAAGAGCCAGGCGAAGTTGTATTAGATATTAAGAATTTGGTTGTAAAAGATTCCAGAAATATTGATGCTGTAAAGAATTTGAATCTTCAAGTAAGAAGAGGAGAAATTGTTGGCGTTGCAGGTGTAGATGGCAATGGCCAATCGGAATTGATTGAGGCAATCACTGGTCTTAGAAAAATAGAATCTGGACAAGTTACATTAAAAGGAAAAGAAATCACTAATCATTCTCCAAGAGATATTATAGATTCAGGAATGAATACTATACCAGAAGATAGACAAAAACACGGACTTATATTGGATTATTCTATAGCCGACAATTTAATTTTGGAAAATGTTAAAAAGAAACCTTTTAGCAAAGGATTAAAGCTAGATTTTGATGCTATAAACGACAATGCAAAACAATTAATCGAAAAATTCGATATCAGACCTAATGATTATCATCAAAAAACAAAGAATTTATCAGGTGGTAATCAACAAAAGGTAATTATTGCAAGAGAAATTTCCAATGATCCTGATTTGTTAATAGCAGCTCAACCAACTAGAGGATTGGATGTTGGGGCAATAGAATTTATTCACAAATATTTAGTGGATCAAAGAAACAAAAACAAAGCAGTATTGTTAGTTTCATTTGAATTAGATGAAATAATGGATTTATCAGATAATATAGCAGTAATATTTGATGGCAAAATCGTTGGAGAAAAACCAGCAAAAGAAACTAATGAAATGGAACTTGGTAGATTAATGGCTGGAGGTGTTGTAGATGAAAAATAACAATGAAAAAATTTCAATATTCACAAAGTACAACAAGCTATTCTTCATGCTTTTATCTATTTTGATAGGTCTGTTAGTTGGAGCTTTGGCTTTAATATTAGCAGGTTATAATCCTTTAGAAGCATACAAGCTAATGCTTGAAGGAATATTTAAAAGACCGAAAAATGTTGGCTGGACAATTGTAAATGCCATTCCAATTATATTCACAGGACTTGGTGTTGCGTTTGCATTTAAAACAGGATTATTCAACATCGGGGCAGAAGGTCAATACATTGTTGGAACAATGGTTGCATTTTTATTAGGATATAATCTTCACTTACCAGCATTTATTCATGTACCTGTAGTAATAATTGTTGGAATGTTAGCTGGGGCAGCTTTTGGAGCATTAGCTGGATTTTTGAAAGCTAAATTTGGAATACATGAAGTTATATCAACAATAATGCTTAACTGGATAGCTTTTTACTTTAACAATATGGTTGCGAATTATCCAAAATTCAAAGCACCGAACTCTATGGGAACTCACGAAGTTCAAGAAAGTGCGAAAATTACATTGATGCAAAATGTAAAAGGGCTACCAAAAGCAATCGACAACTTCTTCAAAGCTCCAATTCACTTGGGATTGATATTAGCAATTGTAGCAGCAATTTTATTATGGTATATTTTGAAGAAAACTAATTTAGGATATGAATTAAAGGCTGTAGGTCTTAACCAAGATGCGGCAAAATACGGTGGAATTGATGTCAATAAAAAATTGACATTATCTATGGCAATAAGTGGTGCAGTGTGTTCACTTGGCGGAATCACTCAAGTTTTAGGATACAGATACACAATTTCTGCATTATCTAGTATGGAGAACTTTGGATTTGATGGACTTGCAGTAAGTTTACTTGCAAATAATAACCCAATAGGTTGTATTTTCTCTGGATTATTTTTTGGTGGATTGAAATACAGCGGTGCAAACGTACAAAGAGTTTTGCATGCGCCAACCGAAATGATTAATATAATAATGGGAACCATTATTTTGTTCACAGCAATTCCATTGATGTTCAGAATAATAAAATCTAGATTTAAAAATAAAGGAGGCAAATAATGAACTTAGTACTTTTAGGATTAGTAATAGGTAATACATTAATCAATGCGACTCCTATTTTATACGCTGGATTAGGTGGTATGATTTCTGAAAAGTCTGGAGTTACAAACATCGGACTTGAAGGTATGATGACAATAGGTGCATTAATTGCAGCCACTGTGGGATATTATACTCACAACCCTTGGTTAGCGTTTTTGTGCGGTGGGCTAAGCGGTATGGTATTTGCATTAATTCACGCAGTTGTATCCATCACATTTGCAGGAGATCAAACTATTTCCGCAATAGCTATAAATTATTTAGGACCTGGTGTTGCTTTATTTGTTTCTAGAATATTCTTCGATGGAGCAACTCAAACGAAACCAATTGAACCACAATTCAAAATTCCAGTATTATTTGACGGAATTCAAAATAAATTCTTAGCTAACGTAATTTCATTACCTGCTACAGTTTATTTGGTATTTGTTTTAGTATGTTTGATTTATATATTTATGTACAAAACAAAATGGGGAATGAGATTGATTGCAGTTGGTGAACATCCAAAAGCAGCAGAAACTTTGAATATAAATGTATTTTTCGTTAGATACATGGCTGTTTTATTCTCAGGATTTATGGCTGGTTTAGGTGGAGCTACAATGTCTATTTCCCTTGTATCTTCATTCTTCCCTGCATTAGTTGCTGGACAAGGTTTTATAGCTTTGGTTACAGTAATATTCGGAAAATGGACTCCACAAGGTGTTATGTTAGCAGCGTTATTCTTCGGATTCGCTCAATCAATATCTGTTGTGTTGGGAGGAACAAATCTACCAATACCATCAGAATTAATATCAATGATTCCATATGTTGCAACATTAGTTGTATTGATACTATTTGGTGGAAAAACAAAAGCACCTACAGCAGATGGAATTCCTTATTTGAAAGATGATATAGCACTTTAATTGAACAAAAATAAAGGTAGTGTGAATTTCACACTACCTTTTTAAAATTCAATCTAAATTAAATTACGCTCTACATAAAAGCTCAAGATTTTTCCGTCGTAAGAAATTATTCCAGAGTCAACCATTGAGCCAAGTAGATTTATATCATTATAATCTGATTCCCATCCCAATAAATTTGCATAATAATCTTCAATTTGAGGAGATCTTCTTACATTGATAAGTCTTTTCATATCTTCAAGATGTTGTGGTGTTTTTGTTGGCATTCCTTCGGCAATAATTATCAATTTATCATCTTTAAATTCTGAATCAATTCTGATACTTTTTGTGTCGTACATGAAAAAATAACTTAATATTTCTGATACAATTAATTTAGCTTTTTTTTCTTCGTTACTAATCATCGTTTTTTAACCTCACTCTCATTAAGAAATTATCCATTTCACTAAATACTGGAACTAAAATACCAGCGACAAATCCTCCTGAAAATCCATTGTTGTACAAATTAACTCCGCCATGAACTACTCCTATGTTTAGAACCATAGCCATGTGGAAAAATCCTGCTAAAATACCTCTGAAAAAGCCAAACTCACCAGCGATTGGAGCAAGAGTCGTTCCAAATAAAGCAGCTAAAAGGCTTGATGTAGATAGAGGATTAACTGTATTTAAAATAGAAGCTAGGAATACACCAATTAAAATAGGGATAGTGTTTTTAGGGTGTTTACCAAATGCAGAAAAACCTGTTACAGTAAAAATTCCTCCTATTATTGGTCCACTTATCTTGCCACCTACAATTATGATGTAGCTTGTCGCAATTAGTCCCATAATGCCCATATTAATCATCGTTTGATATAAACCATCAAGCGATATAAAATCCGTCGCCAATCTACCCGAATTGTACATTATATTTTCATATCCATGGAAGGATAAATTATTCTTTATAAATCCTAACAAAAATATGGAAATAAAAAGCAAATACAAAAATATTATTATTCTTATATCATTAACTGGATATACCAAGTTAACAGATTTTATAGTCACATTAAACATTCTTAAAATTCCTACATAAAGCATTCCAACAATTCCGGCTGTAAATCCCATGTTGTATAAGTTATAACCTTGATGAAATCTCAAAAAAGTTCCGGATAAAGGAACCATAATAATTCCTAAACTTATTCCAACTAAATAACTTAATATAATTGAATGTACAATAGATAAATTTGAGTCAAATGCTATTTCGCTAATTAGAGGACCTAATGCACTACCAAATAACGCTGGAAGTATTACAGATGCTCTTGATGTATTTTCTATTTTTGCATAAATCAACACTCCAATAGTTATTGGAATTGTGTTGAAAATATTTTTGCCAAAAAAAGCAAATCCAGTCATAGTGAAAACAGCTGCAACTCCTGGACCAGAAATAACAACATTAAAACTATGTGATAAAATAGTTGATAATAGACAAATCAAGCCAGCATTAAAAAATGCCGCTCCAATATTTGCTAAATACATATAATCAGTAATTAAAGTACAGGGACTTTTAATTATAGTTATCAAACCGTTAAAAATTTCTGTCGGAGAATTAAATAAAAACGCCACTACCATCAGTAATCCAGCTAATGTGTAAAGAAGTTTATAAATTCCCTTTGAGTGAAAAACTTTTTCTTTATCTTTCATAAGACCTCCATTTATAATTTAGTATATTTTATTATAAAGAAGTATAAATTTCAACAAAAAAGGAGCGATATTAAAATATCACTCCATAAAATTCTAGTTAGGTTTATTTAACAGTCTGTTTTTTAATTCTTGTTCCATTGCCATTAATTCTTGTTTTGCTTTAAGTCTATTTTCGTGACCTTCGATTTGAATGTTTCGAACTTCATCTAATGCACTGATAAGTTGCTCGTTAGTGTGTCTAATTGTTTCGACATCAACAATTCCTCTTTCGGTTGCTTTTGCAGTTTCTATAGTACTCATCTTCAATGTGTCAGCGTTTTTACGCAATAAATCATTAGTCAAGTCTGTAACCTTCTTTTGCGCTTCTGCTGCTTGAGAATTATGGTAAACACCTAATGATAAAACCATTTGGTTTTTCCAAATAGGAATAGTATTCACTATTGTAGATTGGATTTTTTCTACCATAACAGCATTAGAAGATTGCACCATTCTTATTTGTGGAGCCATTTGCAAACTCACCATTCTCGTAAGCTCAAGATCATGTAATTTTTTTTCGAATCTAGTAGCTAAATCTCTTAAATCATTTGCTTTTTGCGCAGTGATAGAATTAGGAGAATTTTCGGCCTCTTTGAGCATATTTGGAAGTTCTTCATTTCTTACTTGATCCAATTTCTTTTGTCCAGCAAGAATGTACATGCTTAATTCCTTAAAATATTGCTCATTTAGCTTATACATTTGGTCTAACAATGAAATATCTTTCATCAAAGTAATTTGATGATTTTCTAAAATTTTTGAAATCTCATCTACATTTTTTTCAGCCTTTTCGTAGTTTGCTCTCAAAGCAGTAATTTTATTTGCACCTTTTTTGAAAAAACCAAACACACCTTTATCTTCAGTTTCATCAAATGATTTTAATTCTGTAACAACGGAAGATAAAAGATTACCAACTTCTCCAAGATCTTTTGTCTTTACTGAATTTAAAGTTTTTTCAGAGAAACTAGCGATTTTCTTTTGGGCTCCAACTCCGTATTGTAAAACGATGTTGGAATTAGATAAATCAATTTGTTTAACAAATTCATCAACAGTTTTTTGTTCCTCAGGAGTAAGGTTAACTTTTTGTTCAAATTCTGGGTAAAAAACTTCATCTTCTTTAACTTCATTTAGTGTAGGTTCTTCTACATCCAAGGTCAATTTAATAGGTTTATCTTCCATTATTCAGCACCTCTCTTAAACATAGTATTTTTCTCAATCAATCCATCTTGTGACAACAAAGTATTCATAACTTCGATTTCCGAGTTAATATTCAAAATATCATCGCTGTACAAATCTGTTAAAAGCTTTGAAAAAGCTTTATTGATATTTTGAATAGCATTTTTAATATCATTTTTTGATTTTTCTACGCTTAATATATCATTCTTTTCATTTTCAAATTGAATATAATTTTTCACCAAATTTATAGCAGTTGGAGTGTAATAATCAACGAATTTATTAAGCCCATTGACATCAGAATTTTCGTTTTGAATTTGATTATTTATCGACACTAACAAATCCTTTAATTTAATGACATCTTGTTTGAAATCAAAATCCTTTACAGATGTGATTAAATTTTCAGTTATCGTAATATAATTAGTAATATCTCTGTTAGATTCAATCTCTTTTTGGTTTTCTTCTGATTTGCTTTCATCTAAGTAATGAGCTTTGTATGCATCGTAGCTTGTCCTGTCCAATAAAAACAAATGACCATTTTCAACGACACGAGCTTGTGGGAAGTATCTTTTGTTTATGAAATAAATTAGTTCCTTACTACATTTTTCGACAGGAAGATTAACAGCCGATGCAAAATCTTCTACGCTTAAAATTTTATTGTCTCCAATTTCTGTTTTGTATCGTAAAAATCGTTGTAATTTTGATGCGTGTATATGTGACAAAAATCCCACAACACCAAATCCCAAACTTATCATAATACCAGAAAACAGATCAGGTAAACTATGGGTCAACGATGAGACAGAGCCAAATAAAGTCATAGCGCCTATAGCATAACTAATATTTCTTAGTGCAAAATAACTTTTTGGATTAATCTTTTTTTGAGTTACTAATTTAGAGTCTTTGTTTGCCAGATATTGTTGTTTTGGTTTAGGTTTTAGATTAAATGTGTTCATAACTACATTTAAACCGTTTTTTGATAAATCCAACGCCATATCAATAGATTTTTCTATTATTTCACCAACTTTCGAAAAATCATTGTCGCTTATAGCGTTATCTATATATTCTTCTAATTTGTTTTTCTTCATTTCACACCTTCCTATTACTATTGTATCATATATAGTAGTTGAAATTAAATGAATTTTATTTACAAAAATTCAAATCGATTTTTAAATATCGCTTTGACTTTTAAATATTTTCAATTCAGTTTATAATAGTATTAGATTTTCAAAATAAAATACAGGAGGATATATGGAAGAAATAAGTGCAGGTGGGGTTGTTATCAATAATGGTAATGTTGCTGTGCTTAAAAAGTTCCGTGGTGAATGGGTTCTTCCTAAAGGTAGGGTAGAGAAAGGAGAAAGCTTAGAAGAAACTGCAATTAGAGAAGTTTTTGAAGAATCGGGACTAAGAGCTGAGATTGTTAAGTATATTGGATATGTAAAATATAAATACAGACACATGGATGGCACGAAAGTTCTTAAAACAGTTCACTATTTTTATATGGTAACGAAAGATAATAATATTATCCCACAAAGAGAAGAAGGCTTTGCAGAAGGAGATTTTATGAATCTCGACAAAGCTTTAAGATATGTGCGTCACAGCGCAGAAAAAAATATGATAAAAACAGCTAAATCGTTTATAGAAAAAAGGTAAAGATATGAGCTTTTCATCTGATATTAAAACTGAAATAATAAGTAATCTTGATGACTATGATGTTTTGGCAATGCTATCAGCTTTTACTAAGACAATAGGTACCTTGAATTACAATTCATTAGGTGTAAAGATTACATTAAAAACAGAAAGTAATCCAGTTGCAAGATTAATCTTTTCTAATTTAAAAAAACATTACAATTATGAATGTGATATGAAAGTTATTCACAACAATAATCTTCGTAAGAAAAATATCTACGAAATATTGATTGATGATAAGATATCAAAACAATTTTGTGAGGATACGCACACTTCAACTAGCCCTTTTGACTTTGATTTGGGAATTGATGAAGAATTAATTGATTCCAATACGAAGAAAATTAGTTTCCTACAAGGGGCTTTTTTAGGGACGGGTTTTTGTTATGACCCATCAAAAATGTATCATTTAGAGATGATTTTCAAGCAAGAAAATGTTGGTAACCAAGTAAAAGGCTTACTTCAAGGTTTTGGAATAAAATCTTCTATTTTTGAGAGAAGTGAAAATTATGTTTTGTATATCAAAGAAGCTGAAGCAATTTCTGATTTTTTGAGTTTGGCTAAAGCATATAATAGTGTTTTAAAACTTGAAAATATCAGAGCATTCAAAGATATAAAAAATAATGTCAACAGAAGGTTTAATTTTGAGACAGCAAATTTGAATAAAACGGTTGATGCTGCTTTGAAACAAAAGCTTATAATAGAAAAAATTGATAACACGATAGGTCTTGAATCGCTAGATCCACTATTGTTGGAATTAGCTTATGCCAGAATAGAAAATCCAGATGTTTCATTAAAAGAATTAGGAGAAATGATGACTCCTAAGATTTCAAAATCTGGAGTTAGTTACAGACTTAATAAACTTAAAAAAATTGCTGATGATTTATAATTGTCAGCAATTTTTCTTTTAAAATAACCAAACTTATTATAAAATAAGGCTAAAGGAGTTTGAAATGATAGATACGTTTACGCATTTACATGTTCATACAGAATACAGTTTACTAGATGGATTTTCTCCAATAGAAAAACTTTTAGATAAAGTTGAAGAATTGCAAATGAAATCCATCGCTATTACTGATCACGGTAGTATGTTTGGAACAGTAAAGTTTTATAAGGAATGCAAAAAAAGAAACATAAAACCTATTATTGGTTGTGAAATCTACACGACTAATAAGGATCATAAAATTAAAAATCCAGAAAATAAATTCTACAATCATTTAGTTCTTTTGGCTAAAAATCAAATAGGTTATTCTAATTTGATGAAAATTGTGTCACTTGGATATGTTGAAGGATTTTATTATAAACCAAGAGTGGATAAGGATACTTTGAGAAAATATTCTGATGGAATCATTGCTTTGTCTGCGTGTTTGAAAGGAGAAGTACAAGAATCTCTAATTAGATATGGATATGATAAGGCAAAAGATGTTGCAAAGGAACTAAAAGATATTTATGGAGAAGACTTTTACTTAGAATTACAAAACCATTCTTCACGAGAAGATATGGTTGTTATGGAAAATATTCCAAAAATCGCTAAGGAATTAGATATCGGACTTGTGTGTACTAATGATGTTCATTATATTGAAAAAGAAGATTATAAAATACACAATATTTTGATTTGTCTTCAAACAGGCAAAACAATCGAAGAAGACAATAAAATGAGCTACATTCCAGGGGAGTTTTTTCTGAGAAGTGAAGAACAAATGAGAGATTTGTTCAAAGATTATCCTGAAGCAATCGAAAACACGAAGAAAATTGCAGAAATGTGTAATGTTGAACTTGAATTCGGTAATCTTCATCTACCTTATTTTGCGATTCCTGACGGATTTACAAACAGTAGCTATCTAAAAAAACTCGTTTTTGACGGATTAGAAAAAAGATTTGCAAATGATGACAGAATAGAAGAAGCGAAAGAAAGATGTGAATATGAACTATCTGTAATTGAAAAGATGGGATAT
Source organism: Finegoldia sp. P3-F-LR (assembly GCF_052932165.1). Taxonomy (NCBI): domain Bacteria; kingdom Bacillati; phylum Bacillota; class Tissierellia; order Tissierellales; family Peptoniphilaceae; genus Finegoldia; species Finegoldia sp. P3-F-LR. Next base: position 93,485 of record NZ_JBRFJE010000002.1, read on the forward strand.
GTTGATTACTTTTTAATCGTCTGGGATTTTATAAGATTTGCAAAATCACAAGGCATTCCTGTTGGACCTGGACGTGGTTCTGCAGCGGGAAGTATTATAAGTTATTGCTTAGAAATTACAGATATCAATCCATTGGATTACAATTTAATTTTCGAAAGATTTTTGAATCCTGAACGTGTTTCTATGCCAGATATTGATATAGATTTTTGTTATGAAAGAAGAGAAGAAGTAATAGATTACGTAGTTAATAAGTACGGCGAAGATAAGGTTGCTCAGATTGTAACTTTTGGAACAATGGCAGCTAGAAATGCTATAAGAGATGTTGGAAGAGTTCTTGCTATGGATTTTAAAACTGTGGATGATACAGCCAAGAAAGTTCCTAATCTTTTGAATATCAATATAGACAAATCACTGGAAATTTCTCCGGAATTTAGAAAAGCTTACGAAGAAAACCGTGATGTAAAAAAATTAGTCGATGTTGCACGAAGAGTTGAAGGAATGCCACGTCACACATCAACTCACGCAGCTGGTGTGGTTATTTCCAAGCTTCCAATCATGGAATATGTTCCGTTGGCAATTAACAAAGATGCTGTCATTACACAATTCAATATGACAGAACTTGAAGAGCTCGGATTGCTGAAGATGGACTTTTTAGGTCTTAGAACTTTAACTGTAATCAGTGATTGCATGAAATTTATCAAAAAAAATAAAAATATAGATGTAAGCTTTGAAGATATGGACGAAAATGATCCTAAAGTTTTGTCAATGTTTACAGTTGCACAAACTCTGGGAATATTTCAATTTGAATCACAAGGCATGAGAAATTTCTTAAAAGAATTAAAGCCAACTAAATTTGACGATTTAATTGCTGCAAATGCTTTGTTTAGACCTGGTCCAATGAATGAAATTCCGACTTACATTCACAATAAACACAACGAAAAAGATGTTGAATATTTATCTCCGTTACTTGAAGATATTTTGAAACCAACTTACGGTACGATTGTTTACCAAGAGCAAGTTATGCAAATTGTACAAAAAATCGCGGGATTTAGCTTGGGAGAAGCTGACAATTTGAGACGTGCTATGAGTAAGAAAAAAATGAAAGTTATGGAAGATGGTAGGAAAGAATTTATCTTTGGAAAAGAAGATGAAGATGGAAATATTTTGATTGAAGGAGCTATTAGAAGAGGAGTTGGTGAGGATATTGCAAATAAAATCTACGATTTGATGATAGACTTTGCAAAGTATGCATTCAACAAATCTCACTCTGCAGCCTATTCGTTAGTAGCAATGAGGACAGCTTGGTTAAAATATTATTATCCAGTAGAATTCTTAGCAGCGCTTATATCTTCGGTTATGGGAAACACTTCACAACTTTCGTTGTATATTGAAGAAGCAAGAAGACTTGACATAAAAATTGAGGCGCCAGATATCAATTACAGCTTAGATAAATTTGACGTGAAAGATAATTCTATAATTTATGGATTGAAAGCTATAAAAAATGTAGGAACGAATTTAATAGAGCAAACAATTATTTCAAGAAATGAAAATGGTAAATTCAAAAGTTTTAGAGATTTTGTGGAAAGAATTTATGCAAAAGATAAATCAGCTATAAATAAAAGATCGATTGAATCATTAATAAAAGCGGGAGCGTTTACATCTCTGGGAGAAACAAGAGCGACATTAATGCTTCAATATCAATCTATCATTGACTCAGTTCAATCGGGTTTAAAAAACAACGTACCTGGTCAATCAAATTTGTTTGATATGTTTGAGTCCAAAGATGACGATGATCGAGACGATTTTACTAGAAGAGAAGAGTTCGATAAATCAGAACTTTTGAGAATGGAAAAAGAGGTATTGGGTATATATTTATCAGACCATCCTTTAAGAACTTACTCAAACATCATAGAGAAATATTCCAATTTTTCTACAGGAGACTTAGAAGATGATGCTTACAATGAGAAAAACTTCGACGGGAAAAGAGTTAAAGTCGTAGGAATAATTGAATCAATCAATAAAAAATTCACCAAAAATCAAAAGATAATGGAATTTGTTAAATTTGAAGATTTGTATGGAACTATGGAATTGATAGTTTTTCCACAAAAGTACGAACAATATTCAGATATTTTAAATGAAGATGAAATTTTGATTGTGAGTGGAAGATTGAATATTATTGAAGGAGAAGATCCAAAAATTTTGGTAGATAACATTCAAAGTATCAAAACTATTTCAAACGTTGAAAAACAAGATGAAACACAGCCAAAATTATTTTTAAGAATTACAAAAAATATGCCAAGTTATATCTTGGATAAAGTCAAACCAGTACTACTCAATAGCAAAGGAAATACTCAATCAAATATATATTTTGAAGAAAAGAAACAAAACTACTTGCTTGGAAATGAATTTAGAATTTCTGTGGAAGATGATACTATTGATCAATTAGTTTCATTATTAGGAAGAGAGAATGTAGTTTTAAAATAGAGGTTAATTATGAAAACAATAGCAATATTGACAAGTGGTGGCGATGCACCTGGAATGAATGCCTGCATTCGTTCTATAGCTAGAACTTGTATTTACAATGGAATAAGAGTAATGGGAATAAGATCTGGATATGATGGTCTTATGAATGGAAATATTTACGAAATGAATGTGTCTTCAGTTGCAGATATTATCCACAGAGGTGGAACTATTTTGGGTTCTGCTAGATGTAATGAATTTAAAACTGAAGAAGGTCAAAACAAAGGCGCACAAATATTAAAGGATTTCGGAATAGATGGGCTAGTCGTTTTAGGAGGAGATGGTTCATTTAAAGGTGCAAGTGCACTAAGCAAAATAGGAATATCTACGATTGGAATTCCTTGTACAATTGATAACGATATGGGTTATACTGATTATACGATTGGATTTTTTACTGCCGTTGAAACAGTAAGTGATGCGATATCAAAATTAAGAGATACATCTTCAAGCCATGGTAGAGCAAATATAATTGAAGTTATGGGAAGAAATTGTGGAGATATTGCTCTTTATTCAGGTGTTGCATCTGGAGCAGAATCAATCCTAGTTCCTGAAGTTGAATTAAATATTGATGAAGTCACAGAAAAGATAGAACGAGGAAGAAAAAGAGGAAAGCTTCATCATTTAATCATGCTTGCTGAAGGAGTCGGTGGAGCTTACGATATTAAAGACATAATTGAAGAAAAAACAGGAGTTGAGACAAAAGTTACAATTTTAGGTCACGTTCAACGTGGAGGTACACCTTGTACTTTTGATAGATTAATGGCAACTCAAATGGGAAATTTAGCAGTAAAATTAATCATGGAAGAAAAAACAGGATTAGCAATAGCTATGAAAGACAATAAGATAATCACAGTTCCAATAGATGAAGCAGTAGCAACAAAAAGAAATTTCAGAGAAGATTTGTACGAAATATCTAAGGAAATTTCAATATAGATAGGAGTAAATATGTTAAAGAAAACTAAAATAGTCTGTACTATAGGTCCAGCATCAGATTCTTTAGAGACTTTAAAAACATTGATGCAAAGTGGAATGAACGTGTGTAGATTGAACTTCTCACATGGAAGTCATGAAGAGCATTTACAAAGAATAAAAAACATAAAACAAGCACGAGAAGAATTGGATTTGCCAATAGCAATAATGTTAGATACAAAAGGTCCCGAAATTAGATTGGGAGATTTTGGAGTTGATCAAGTTAAACTTTCAATTGGTGATCAATTCACATTAACTACAAGAGACGTAACTGGAGATCAAAATATCTGTTCAGTGAGGTACAAAGGACTTCCAGATGATTTGGATATCGGGAAGAAAGTATTGATAGATGATGGATTAGTTGAATTAGAAGTTGTAGAAATAAAAGATACAGATGTGATTTGCAAAGTTAACAACTACGGTATTTTGAAGAGCAAAAAAGGAGTCAATATTCCTAATTCAAAGGTAAAATTACCAGCGATTACTGAAAAAGATATTTCAGATATAAAATTCGGAATTGAAAATGGAATTGATTATATAGCTGCATCTTTTATCAGAAAATCACAAGACGTATTAGATATTAGAAAAATATTAGAAGAAAATAACGGAAACGACATAAAAATAATATCTAAAATTGAATCTCAAGAAGGCGTGGATAATTTGGACGAAATTATCAACACTTCTGATGGAATTATGGTAGCAAGAGGAGACTTAGGTGTAGAAATCCAAACTGAAATTATGCCTATAGTTCAAAAAGAAATAATCAAGAAAACTTCATTAGCTGGAAAACCAGTTATTACTGCGACACAAATGTTAGATTCTATGATTAGAAACCCAAGACCAACCAGAGCGGAGGTTACAGACGTAGCGAATGCGATTTTGGACGGTAGCGATGCTGTTATGCTTTCTGGAGAGACTGCAGCAGGAAATTATCCAGTAAATGCTGTAAAAGTTATGAATGATATCGCAATTAATACTGAAAATTCTGAAGAGTTTAAAGAAGCAGCGAATAAAAGGTTGAAATGGTTGGACATTACAACAACGAATGCAATAAGTATTGCAACTAGAAGTATTAGTGAACAATTGGGAGCAAATGCGATTGTAGTAGCTACAACTTCAGGTTCAACAGCTAGAAATGTTTCAAAATATCGTCCGTTGTCACCAATAGTTGCAGCTACTACAGCAGAAAGTGTAATGAGAAAACTATCTTTAATTTGGGGTGTTCATCCAGTTCTTAGCGAATTGAGTGAAAACACTGATGAAGTAATTGATAGATCAATTTCTGCGGGTATCAAAAAAGATTTGGTTCACGAAGGAGATTTAATTATAATCACAGCAGGCCTTCCGGTTGGAGTTTCTGGAACTACAAATTTATTAAAAGTACACACAATTGGTGATATTTTGATTGAAGGAACAGGAATTGGTAAAAAATCCGTTACTGCAAAAGCTAGAGTTGCCAAAGGTGTAGAAGATTTGGCTTCTAAATTTGAAGATGGAAATGCAATTGTATTGTACAGTTTGGAAAGAGAATTCGTTCCATATATTCAAAAAGCTTCTGCAATTATTGTGGAAGAAGGTGGACTAACATCACCTGCTGCAATTGTTGGATTGCATTTGGGAATTCCAACGATTGTAGGATGTAAAGATGCTGTAAGTAAAATCAAAGATCAAGAAATTTTGACTATTGATCCAATAGCTGGGTTAGTTTATCGCGGAGCAGCCAAGATTTTATAACGGTAATGTGGTACAATAAACTTAGAGGTAGAAAATGAATACTGTAATATTTGATATGGATGGCGTAATAATTGATAGCGAAGTAATTTATATTGATTTTTTCAAAAAAGTACTTCAAGATTTTGACGTCGAAATATCTGAAGAAGATTTGTTTTCTCTTGCTGGTTTGAGTCAACAAAAAACCGATGAATTTTTGAAATCAAAACTTCATAGAAAACCTGAGGAAGTATATAGTTTGATGAAAAAATATATCGATGATGATAAAATAAACTACAGTTCTATAGTAATGGATGGATTTTATCCATTACTAAAAGAACTAAAAAGAAAAAATTTTAAGATTGCATTAGCATCTTCATCACCAAAAAAAACTATTAACAATGTTTTAGAAGAATTAGATATAAAGGATGAATTTGATGCGATAATAAGCGGTGAGGATTTTAAAGAATCAAAGCCAAATCCCGAAATTTACATTAAAACATGTGAGATTTTGGGAGTACGTCCCAAAGATGCTATTGCAATTGAAGATTCTGATTACGGTATTGATTCTGCAAAGAATGCAGGATTAACAGTAATTGCCAGAAGAGAGAATAGATTTAATTTTAAACAAGACAAAGCTGATTTTATTGTCGATAATTTACAAGATATTAAGATTATATTGGAAAAATTTGAAAAAGAAAAAAATGGCGTTTACAAAATCAGAAGAAAATCAAAAGAATTTGTAAAAGCAATGTTTTTTATTGATCGAGAATCTTTCAATGATAATGTGGATGATTGTGATATTTATTGTTTATATCGAAATGATAAAATGAAATCTGCAATCATAAAAAAACATGATAAAATAATATACAAGAATGTAGAATCAGAGATGGATTATAAATTAATACTAGAAGGAATAGAAAATAAGGAAATAGATGAGATTAGATAAATTTTTAAAAAATTCAAGGATTATTAAAAGAAGAACTGTAGCCAAGACTGCTTGTGAATCCCAAAGAGTTAAAATCAACGACAAAATCGCTAAACCTGGAGACAACGTAAAAGTCGGAGATATAATTGAAATAAGTTTTGCTCAATCGGTTTTAAAGGCAAAGGTTACTGAATTGATAGATAATCCAAAGAAAGACGATGCAGATAAAATGTTTGAAACTTTAGGAGATTAAAATGAATACCAGGGATAATCAGATAAGAAAAAGAAGAAAAAACGTTAATAAATTTAGAATAATAGTTTCTGCAATAACTATTTTTGCTTGTGTTACGTTGTTATTTACAATTTTTAAACAACAAATTCAAATCAGAAACATTAATAATGTTAAGTTGGAACAACAAACAAAAAAGGATGAACTTGAAAAAGAAATAAAAAAATTATCTGAAGATTCCAAAAACTTAGACAATCCTGAGTTGATAGAAAAATATGCCAGAGAAAAATTAGGTATGGTAAAACCTAACGAAGTTTTGATTAAGGATGAAAAGGAAAAACCAAAAAAAGATTCAAATTTTACACCGTCGCCAACTTTTGACAAAAAGTCTGATAAATAATTATTGACACCGTTTTTTTAGTAGTATATACTGGTATATAGTATTATATTAGGAGGAAGATATTGCGTATGTCTATATCAGTGGGCGATATTGTTGAAGGAAAAGTAACAGGAATTACTAAGTTTGGGGCATTTGTAGAATGCGAAGACGGAACTAAAGGATTAGTTCATATTTCACAAATTTCTAATGACTACATAGAAAAAGTTGAAGATGTGTTAAAAGTTAATGATGTAATAAAATGTAAAGTTATGAGCATTGAAGATAATAAGGTTAGCTTTTCAATAAAGGAATGTCTTCCGAAAAAAGAACACAAAAAAGAATTTTCAAAGAAAACTTATTCAGAAGATGATAAGAATTCAAACAAAGAATCTAGCAAAGAATCGACTTTTGATGATTTACTTTCTAAGTTTATGAAAGAAAGTAATGAGAGATTAGATTCCATTAGACAAAGAGAGAATAAAAAGTTTTCGAAGAAAAGAAAGTATAATTAGGAGTAACGCCGCAGATTTATGCGGCTTTTTTATTATTATGGATTTGATACACAAAATAAAAAATACTATTATAAGAGAAAACTTAATACAAAAAAACGACAAAATTTTGATAGGATTATCAGGTGGGGCAGACTCAGTATTATTATTCAATGTTTTATACCAACTAAAAGATGATTTAGATTTTGAGATAAAAACATGCCACATTAATCATTCTTACAGAGTTACTGCCGATCGAGATGAAAATTTTTCAAGGGAAATATCTGAAGAAAAAAATGTTCAATTTTTTTCAAAAAAAGTAGATATGAAACAATTTTCCATCGATAATTCTATTAGTTTGGAAGACAGTGGTAGGATTTTAAGATATAATTGTTTCAACAAAATTTTAGAAACAGAGAATTTCAATAAGATTGCTGTAGCACACCACTTGGACGATCAAGTGGAGACTTTTTTCTTACATTTGTTTAGGGGAAGTGGAATTGATGGATTGTGTGGAATACAATATCGAAACAAAAATGTAATAAGGCCACTTTTAGATGTATCAAAAAAAGAAATCCTAAATTATTTAGATAGCAATAATATTGAGTATGTAACTGATGAGACAAATTTCATAGCCGATGTCAAAAGAAATAAAATTCGACTTGAAATGTTGCCATATATTCAAGAAAATTTCAATAATTCTATAAACGAATCGATATATAGGACTATAAATATTTTACAAGATTCAAAAGAAATAATTGATGATATTACTAATCTTAAATTCGAAAAATTAGTTAGTCAAAGAAATGGTGAATATTCTATAGATGTAAAATTATTTGAAATCGAAAAAACCTCTATTCAAAGAAATATAATTAGAAAACTTTTAATTGAATTAAATGGGTCTAACCAAAACATTAGAATGGCTTATATAGATGATATTATAGAATTATTTGATTTAAAAAACGGCAGCGAATATATATTTAAAGACTACAGTTTTTTCAAAAGTTATGATAAAGTAATAATTAGGAAAAATGTAGACAACAAAAAAAGTCAAAGTGTAAAATTTGAACTTGGGACAATCATTTTTGGGGATTTTAAAATTAGTAGTTATCTATCAAAAAATACTAATATTAAACCTTCAAGAAATAAAATGGTTTTTGATTCTAAAATTCTATCACATAATCTTGTTTTACGAAGAAGAGAAAATGGAGATAGAATTAAATTAAAGGGATTTACCAAGAAAATTAAAGATGTATTTATTGATAATAAAGTTTTACAAATTGAACGCGATAATTATCCCATTTTGAGCGATGAAGAAAATGTATATGCTATTTTATCGTTGAAAAGATCAAATTTGTACATGAAAAATTCTAACAGCAAAGAAGTTTTAGTTATAGAGGTGACTTATGAAAAGTAATTTATGTGATGCAGTCGAAAAGGTGCTAATACCAAAATCAGAAATCGACAAAAGAATTGAAGAATTAGGAAAAGAAATCACTGAAGAATACAGAGGTAAGGGAGAACTTATCGTAGTTGGTATTCTAAGAGGCGCAGCGATGTTTATGAGTAATTTAACATTGAATATCGACTTAGAAGTTGGAATAGATTTCATGGCAGTATCAAGTTATGGACATTCTTCAGAATCGAGTGGAACTGTAAGAATCATAAAAGATTTGGAAGAAGATATCGCCGGAAAAAATATCCTTATAGTTGAAGATATTGTGGACAGTGGTCGCACATTAAGTTACTTGGTTCGAAACTTAATGGATAGAAAAGCAAAATCAGTTAAGATAGCGAGTCTTTTGGATAAACCTGAAAGAAGAACTAACGAAGTAGATGTTCAATTCAAAGGTTTTACTGTACCTAATGAATTTATAGTTGGTTATGGATTGGATTTTGCACAACAATTTAGAAATATTGAAGATATTTGCGTATTGAAGAAATCTTTTTATGAAAAGGAGATTTAATGAAAAAAGTAACTAAAAGTTTAGCGATTTATCTTGTTCCAATTATTTTAATAGCTTTTTTCGTGACTATGACTCAAAACAATACATTGAGCACAAAATATTTTACTGTCAACGAAATGATTGTAAATGTCAAGAAAGATAATGTTAAAGAAATTGTTGCAAGAGGAAATGATATAAAAGGCGTTCTAAAAGATAGCAAGGGTACTCCTTTTAGAATGTATATGCCATCAGAAATGTGGGAAGTTTTTTACAATAATTATCTGAAGGAATCTGTTGAAAAAAACAAGATAGTTTTGAAGACTGAAAAAGATCCTGGCAAACCATGGTATGTTGATATAATGCCAACTATATTAATTATAGTCGGGCTTGGAATAATTTGGTTTATGTTTATGAATCAAACACAAAACTCTGGAAATTCTAAGGCTATGAATTTTGGAAAATCAAAAGCAAAACTCAACCAAGATTCAAAAGAAAAGGTTGTGTTTGCTGATGTAGCGGGATTAAAAGAAGAAAAAGAAGAATTGATGGAAATCGTAGATTTTCTGAAAAATCCTTCTAAGTATATAGACATTGGTGCAAGAATTCCTAAAGGAGTTTTGTTAGTGGGACCTCCAGGAACTGGTAAAACATATTTATCGAGAGCAGTCGCAGGTGAAGCAAAGGTTCCATTTTTCAGCATTTCTGGTTCTGATTTTGTCGAAATGTTTGTTGGTGTCGGTGCATCAAGAGTTCGTGATTTGTTTGAACAAGCTAAGAAAAATGCTCCTTGTATCATTTTCATCGATGAAATAGATGCAGTAGGTAGAAAAAGAGGAGCAGGACTTGGCGGAGGTCATGACGAAAGAGAACAAACGTTGAATCAATTACTTGTTGAAATGGATGGTTTTGGTAAAAATGAAGGCGTAATTGTAATGAGTGCCACTAATAGACCTGATATTTTGGATAAAGCATTATTGAGACCTGGAAGATTTGACAGAACTATTTATGTAGGACTTCCTGACGTTAGAGAGAGATTAGAAATATTAAAGGTTCACACAAAAAACAAAAAACTTGAATCAGATGTGGATTTGGAGAATATTGCAAAAACAACTACTGGTTTTTCTCCAGCTGATTTGGAAAATTTGTGCAATGAAGCAGCACTTCTTGCAGCAAGAAATAATGAAGCAGAAATTTCAAATGAAGTGTTCAAAGAAGCATCTATAAAAGTTGTTGCTGGTCCAGAAAAAAAATCACAAGTTGTAATAGAAAAAGAACGTGTGCTTACAGCTTATCACGAATCTGGTCATGCGATTGTATCCGGATTCTTGGAAGATAATGACAAAGTTCACATGATTACAATTATTCCTAGAGGAAGAGCCGGAGGATTTACGGCATATCTTCCACAAGAAGATGCGAAATTTATGACTAAAAGACAAATGCAACACAAATTGATTTCGCTTTTAGGTGGACGTGCAGCAGAAGAAGTTGTGCTTGACGATATCTCCACTGGAGCAAGTAACGATATTGAAAGAGCAACAAAAATCGCACATGCAATGGTAACAAAATACGGTATGAGTAAGAGATTGGGACCTATGATGTACGGTGGAGATGACTCTGAAGTATTTTTAGGTGAAGAGCTTGGTAAGAACAAGCAGTATTCTGACAAGATAGCTTATGAAATTGATTCTGAAATGAGAGAACTAATCGATGAAGCGTACAACAAAGCTTTAAATATTTTAAATGAAAACATCGATTTGTTACATGCATTGGCAAACAGGCTTTTAGAAAAAGAAACTATTGGACAAGAAGAATTCGAAGCTATATTTGACAAATACACTAAGACTAAAATTCACGAAAATGAACCAAAAGAATTAGTCGATGTAAGAAAAAAAGACGAAGAAATAGAAAACAATATAGAAAATCAGGAGAAATAATGAGCGCACAAAATATTATTAATGTGATGTATATATTGATTTTGCTTTTTGGATTGAAGCAAATGTACAATGTATACAAAGTCAAAAAAAATATTGGTAGAGTCATCAAAAACTTTAACCAAAGAAAAAGAGTTTTAATGATGGTTGCATCATATTCAATTGTAATATTGGGATTATTGTATCTTTACCAACAAAAAACATGGTTCCCATTAATTTATATATTACTTGGAGTAATATTCATTTATTTAACATTCGAAAAAATCTCATTCACAGATAAAGGGATTTATTTCAATGGATTTTTGGCTGAATATGAAGACATCAAACAATGGAAATACTCCAAAGATAAGAGATTTTTGGAACTAACTTTGAAAAATTCCAAAGCTACTAACAAACTTATTCCGATCAATCCAAGTGATGCTTCTGAAATGCAAGTAATCATAAAAAAGAATAAGAAAAAACAATAAAATACTTGACAACAAAACTGTGATTAAATATAATAAAAAAAACACTATTTTTGTTTTTCATAAATTGGCTTTCTTTGATTGCCAATTTTTTTTATTTTAATACATGGAGGTATTATGGATACAAATAAAATTTTTGGGATTGACACTTTTGATAAAAAACAAATGAAAGATTCACTACCATTTCCGATTTATCAAAAATGGAAAAACGCAGTTAGAAAAGAAGATTTACTTGATATTGAAACAGCAGAAATAATTGCGCATGCGATGAAAAAATGGGCGATTGAAAGAGGAGCCACTCATTTTTGTCATTGGTTTCAACCGTTAAATGGATTAACAGCAAAAAAACACGATTCATTTTTGGATAGAGGAGACGATAATACTCCAATAAATAGATTTTCGGCAAAAGAATTAATTAAAGGAGAACCAGATGCTTCATCGTTTCCTACAGGATCAATTAGATCTACGTTTGAAGCAAGAGGTTATACTTATTGGGACTGTACATCTAACACCTTTATTGTAGATAATATTATGTATATACCATCGGTATTTGTATCTTATGATGGAACTACACTGGATAAAAAATTGCCACTACTTAAAAGCTTGGATTATTTGTCAGATTACGCGACAAAACTTTACAACGAAATTTCTGATGAGCACTGTTACAGAATGAAAGTCAAAATCGGATTGGAGCAAGAATTTTTCCTTATAGATGAAAATGTCTACAAACAACGTATTGATTTAATTAATACAGGAAGAACTCTTTTAGGTGCACAAGCTCCCAAATCGCAAGAACTTACTGACCATTATTTCGGCTCAATTCCACAAAGAGTTGAAGCATTCTACAAAGATTTTGACGAGAAATTATTCAGACTTGGAATATACGCTAAGACTGAACACAATGAAGTTGCTCCAAATCAATTTGAAGTAGCAATTCTTTTTGAAAACGCAAATATTTCTGTAGATGATAACCACTTAGTTATGGAAATACTTAAAACTACTGCAAGAAAACATCATTTAGTATGCTTATTGCACGAAAAACCATTTAAAGGTGTAAATGGTTCCGGTAAACACAATAACTACTCTTTAGTTACTAATCACGGTAGAAATGTATTTTCACCAAAAGCTGATATGGAAAATGACCTTGTGTTTTTGATATTCACAGCATGTTTGATAGAAGCTGTAGACAAATCACAAGCACTTTTAAGATCCGCATCTTCAACTACGTCCAACGACTATAGATTAGGAGGAGATGAAGCACCTCCATCAATAATATCTATGGATTTGGGGCAAGATATTGAAGAAACATTTAACTCTCTTATGAATGAAGAAGAAATTGTCAGAAATTATCCTGAATTTTCGATAAATAGATTTGATTACATTCCACCAAATATGACTGACAGAAATAGAACAAGTCCATTTGCCTTCAGTGGAAACAAATTTGAATTTAGAATGTTAGGCTCTTCAAATAGTGCAAGCGATGTGAACATAGTTTTAAATACAATGTATGCAAATGCAATTAAAAGAGTATATGAAAAATACAAATCTCAAAATGAGAATATAGAACAATTTATTAAATCAGAAGTTGTCAATATTTTGAAAAATCACAAACATATTTTGTACAGACAAGACAACTACACAGAACTTTGGAGAGAAGAAGCAAAGAAGAGAGGTTTATTGGATTTAGTTCATTATTTTGATTCTTTATATTCCTTGATTTCAAAAGAATCTATCAAGGATTTTTGTGGTATACTAAGTGAGGAAGAATTACACGCAATCTACGATGTTGGATTGGAAGATGTAATAACAACTCATGAAATTGAAGCGAAGACTTTGATTTATATGTTAGATAAATTCGTTATTAATGCTTTCTCAAAGCAACTTATTCAAAACAGCAATTTAATTGAAAAATGTGGCATTAATAGTTTGGATTCTACACAAGAAAAATTGAAAAATGGTTTGAATGAAATCATCGACAAGAGAAATAATTTGGAAGAAATGATACAAAAATCTGATTTTGAATCTAAATACGATAAGGCTAAATATTTTCAATATGAAATTAGTCCATTAATTGAAGAAATCAGAGAAATACACGACAGTCTTGAAAAATTTGTCTACAAAGAAAATTATAGTTTGTGTGATATTCAAGACATATATTCATCATTAATATAATTATAGGAGGAGTAATGAGTAAATTTATTTTTATTACTGGAGGAGTTGTCTCTGGTATAGGTAAGGGAATCAGCGGTGCAAGTATTGGTAGAATGCTAAAAGATAGAGGCATTTCTGTGTTTATGCAAAAATTTGACCCGTACTTGAACATAGATCCAGGTACTATGAGTCCTTATCAACATGGAGAAGTTTTTGTAACAAAAGACGGAGCAGAAACTGACCTAGATTTAGGCCATTATGAAAGATTTATTAACGAAGAATTAACTCAAAGATCTAACATTACTACAGGGAAAGTCTACAACGACGTTATCAAAAAAGAAAGACGTGGAGATTACAACGGTAAAACTGTACAAGTTATTCCACATATTACTGATGAAATAAAAAAAGCGGTGTATAAAGCAGCTGAAGAATCTCAAGCAGATATTGTTATAACTGAAATTGGCGGAACTGTTGGAGATATTGAATCATTGCCATTCTTGGAAGCAATTAGACAAATCCACGCTGAAAATGAAAAAGAAGATGTATTATTCATTCATACAACTTTGGTTCCAACAATTCCTGGAAGCAATGAACTAAAAACAAAACCAACACAACATTCTTATAAAGAATTGATGAGTTTGGGAATTAAAACAAATGTAATAATCCTTAGAAGTGAAGGAATAGTTACAGATGAATTAAAAGAAAAAATCTCATTATTCTGTGATGTTCCAGTTGAGGCTATTATTCAATCATTTAATGTTGACTTTATCTACGAAGTTCCATTGAAATTCCAAGAACAAAATTTGGATAAATATATCATGAGAAAAATGAAACTAAAATCCAAAGGTGAAGAAGATGGAAAATGGAGAAAAATGATTGAAAACTACAGAAAAGCAACTGAAACTGTAAATATCGGTTTAGTTGGAAAATACACAGAACTTCACGATGCTTATCTTTCTGTAGAACAAGCTTTGATAGATGCAGGGTATGCAAACAATCACAAAGTTAACATTCGTTGGATTAATTCAGAAGAATTAAATAAAGATAATATCAAAGAATCATTCGAAGGATTGAATGGTATTATCGTCCCAGGCGGATTTGGTGGAAGAGGCATGGAAGGAATGGTTGAAACTTCAAAATATTGTCGTGAAAACAATATGCCATATTTCGGAATTTGTTTGGGAATGCAAATCGCAGCAATAGATATCGCTAGAAATATACTTGGTTTAGCTGATGCTAATACAGCAGAAGTTGTTGCTGATTGCAAAAATCCTGTAATAAGTTTAATGAAAGAACAAAGAGATATTGAAGATATAGGTGGAACATTAAGACTTGGTAACTATGAGTGTCATTTGAAAGATAAATCTTTGGCAAAAGAATTGTACGGTGAAGAATTCATACAAGAAAGACACAGACACAGATATGAATTCAACAACGATTACAGAGAACAATTTGAACAAAATAATGTTGTATTCTCAGGAATTAATGACCAATACAACTTGGTAGAAATGCTTGAAATACCACAAAATAAATTCTTCTTAGGTTGCCAATTCCATCCGGAATTCAAATCAAGACCTAACAAAATTCATCCTTTATTCGATGGATTCATAAAAGCATCCATTGAAAACAAATAAAGAAGGTGGAAGATATTTTACTTGTAATAGATATTGGAAATACTAATATTGTTTTGGGTATTTTCAAAGATGATGAGTTGATTTTTGAATGGAGAATATCTACAGATTTGAGAAAAACGAGTGATGAATACGCTCTAACATTAAGACAAGCTTTGGAATATTCAAACGTCAAAAAATCAGATATAAAAGAAGCTATTATTGGTTCAGTTGTACCAAATCTAATGCCAACTATACCAAAGGCAGTAAAAAAATATTTGGGAATTGAACCGTTGATAGTAGATGAAAATATAAAGACGGGAATAGTTAATAAATACGCAAGTCCAAAAGAGGTCGGTGTAGACAGAATAATCAACGCAGTAAGTGCTTGTAAAAAATATTCTACTCCAGTTATTATTGTAGATATTGGAACGGCGATTACTTTTGATTATATTTCGGAAAATAAAGAATATTTGGGAGGAGCAATAGCTCCAGGGATTGCAATCTCATCAGAAGCATTATTTATGAAGACTGCAAAACTACCAAAGATTGAAATAGAAATGCCGGATAAAGTTATTGGAGATAGCACCGTAAAAAGTATGCAATCTGGAGTTGTATTTGGATTTATAGGGTTAATAGATTATATAATTGAAAAAATCCTAGAAGAAAAACACAAAACAAAAGATGAAGTTACAATTATTGCAACTGGTGGTTTTTCTTATTTGATTGCAAAACAATCAAAGTACATTACAATTATTGACAAACTAATCACTTTGGACGGTTTAAAAATTATTAACGATTTAAACAGAAATGATTAAAGAAAAATTGAACTTAAATAGTAATTTGTTTTTGGCACCATTAGCTGGAGTTACAGATATTCCATTTCGAATAATCTGTGGAGAATTGGGAGCGGGGTTGTGCTTTACAGAAATGATAAGTGCCAAAGCACTTTACTATGATGACAAGAAAACTAAAAAACTTTTAGATACAGATCCAAGAGAGAACAATACATCTGTTCAAATATTTGGACACGAACCAGAAATCATTGCATATGCAACTAGATTTCTGACTGAAAATTACAATTTCAAATCAATTGATATAAATATGGGATGTCCTGCACCGAAAATTTTCAAAAACGGTGACGGCTCAGCTTTAATGGGAGATTTGAACTTAGCGGAAGATGTTATCAGAGCTTGTAAGAACAACACTGATTTGCCAGTTTCTGTAAAATTCAGACTTGGAATCGATGAAAATTCCATGAATTACATGCAGCTTGGACAAATTTGTGAGAGATTGAAAGTAGATTATATTACACTTCACGCTAGGACAAGAAAAATGTTTTATTCAGGAGAAGCTGATTGGTCTCATATAAAAAGATTAGTGGAAAATGTAGACATACCTGTATTTGGCAATGGCGATTGTTTTACAAAAGAAGACATTAGAAAAAATATGGAATACTCAAATTGCGATGGAGTTTTGTTGGCAAGAGGTGCAATGCAAAATCCATTTATTTTTAGTGATGATGAAATCAAAACTAAAGAAGAAGTTATCGACACAATAAAAAAACACATGCAATTGAAATTGGAATTTTACGAAGAAAAACGTGCGATTTTGGAAATGAGAAAGCACATTCAATGGTATCTGAAAGGATTTAGAAATTCTAATAAAGTTAAGAACAAAATCAATCAATTGACAGACCTTGTTGAAATATACAAAATACTAGATGAATTTAAAAATGAATAGTTTAATCATATACTAAAAACTTGACAATTATGCCTTTTGTTATATAATTTTAGAATATATGGTTAAAATAAGGAGAATAGATTATGGCAGATAAAGAATTTTTATTAACTCAAGAAGGATTAGATCAACACAAAGAAGAACTTGAGTTTTTAAAGACTACTCGCAGAACAGAAATAGCTGAAAAAATTAAAGTTGCTAGAGGATTTGGCGACCTTTCTGAAAACGCAGAATATGATGAAGCTAAGAATGAACAAGCGCAAGTAGAAGAAAGGATTAACTATCTTGAAAACTTGCTATTATATGCAAAAGTTATTAAAGATGACGAAAATCAAAAAGACGTTGTGACTGTGGGCTCAACAGTAACTTACAAAAATTTAAAGTCAAACAAAGAAATGACATATAAAATAGTAGGAACAGCAGAAGCTGATCCTTTTGAAGGTAGAATTTCAAATGAATCACCAACAGGAAAAGCTCTGTTAAATCTAAAAGTTGGTGACACTACTACAGTTGAAACACCGGGTGGAATCGTAGAATTAAAGGTATTAACTGTAAAGAAAGGATAAAAATGGAAAATTTAAACGAAATGCTACAAATTCGTAGACAAAAGTTACAAGAATTATTAGATGCAAATGAAAATCCATACGTTCATGAAAAATTTGACAATGCTAATAATACAAAAGAAATCCTAAATAACTTTGACGAATTTGACGGAAAAGAAGTTAAAATCGCCGGAAGAATTATGAGTAAAAGAGGACATGGAAAAGTTAACTTCATGGACTTACAAGATTCTGTTGGTAGAATTCAATTATTTAATAAAGTAAATGAATTAGGCGAAGAAAATTATGCAAAAGTAAAAAATATGGATATCGGAGATATCGTTGGTGTAGAAGGATGTATCTTCAAAACACAAAGCGGAGAAGTATCCATTAGAACAAAAACTGTAGATTTATTATCTAAATCATTACAAATATTACCTGAAAAATGGCACGGACTAAAAGATCCGGATTTGAGATATAGACAAAGATATGTGGATTTAATTATGAATCCTGAAATCAAAGATACATTCATAAAAAGATCTAAAATTATTTCAGCAATCAGAGAATTTTTGGATACAAGAGGATTCTTAGAAGTTGATACTCCAATTTTGAACACAATAGCTGGTGGAGCAAATGCTAGACCTTTTATAACTCACCATAACACATTGGATATCGATATGTATTTGCGTATAGCAAACGAATTATACCTAAAGAGATTAATTGTAGGTGGATTCGACAAAGTTTATGAAATGGGCAGAATGTTCAGAAATGAAGGAATGGATCACACTCACAACCCAGAATATACGGCAATAGAATTGTATCAAGCTTACGCTGACTACAATGATATGATGGATATCACAGAACAATTAGTTGCTTTTGTTTGTGAAAAAGTTAATGGATCTATGAAGGCTCAATTTGGAGAAACAGAAATAGACTTTACACCACCATGGAAAAGAATAACAATGGTTGATGCAATAAAAGAATACGCAGACATAAATTTTGATGAAATTGAAACAGATGAACAAGCTCGTGAAGTTGCCAAAGCAAACAATGTTGAAATCTCAGACAATATGTCACGTGGCGAAATTATCAACGAATGTTTCGAACATTTCTGCGAAGAAAAATTAGTTCAACCAACATTTGTATTGGGTCATCCAGTTGAAGTAAGTCCATTGGCTAAGAGAAATCCAGATGATGAAAGATATACTCACAGATTTGAAGCATTTGTATGTACAAAAGAAATCGCAAACGCATTTAGCGAATTGAACAACCCAATAGATCAAAAAGAAAGATTCTTAAAGCAAGTTGAAGCTAGAGAGAATGGCGATGACGAAGCTCAAATGATGGATTATGATTTCTTGAATGCATTAGAAGTAGGACTTCCACCAACAGGCGGTTTGGGAATTGGTGTTGATAGACTTATAATGATGTTAACTAACAACGAATCTATAAGAGATATAATGTTGTTCCCAACAATGAAGCCCATAGGTGCTGAAAACCAGAAAATTCAACCATCTTTGGATGATGAAGAATAAAAAGACAACAAAAAGACAACAAAATTGACATCAACAGTACTTGATAATAGTCAATAATACTTTAAAAGAGAATATTTGAAGATTTCATGCATGAATAAAAAACTGCATATTTCGAGAAAGGGACGAAAGAGATAGTGTAATAGCTATCTCTTTTTCATTTACAAAAAGAAGGGAGGGAAGTGGTGGAAAAGATAAGCTTTGATTACTACTATGGCAAAGAAGCTGACCAATTTACTTTTTTTAGGATTCCCAAAATTCTATTTACTGACAAGGTATTTAAAAAATTATCTGTAGATGCAAAAGTTCTTTATGGCATACTTTTAGACCGAATGAATCTATCTATGAAGAATAAATGGCTTGATGAAAAAAATAGAGTATATATCGTTTATCCTATTGAGGAAATTGCAGAAACTTTTGGCTGTGGAACGCAAAAAGCCACAAAAATACTTCAAGAGTTAGATGAGAAAAAAGGAATTGGTCTAGTGGAAAAGAAAAGACTAGGATTGGGTAAGCCTAATATTCTCTATGTAAAAAACTTCATAATTAATGGAATAGAAAAAACAACTGAAAGTTCACCAGAAAAAATCACAAAACCAGACTTATTAAAATCACAATTCAAGAATAGTGAAAATCACAATTCAGGAATGATGAATAACACAAAACAAGAATTGTTAAAATCACAAGGTAATAATACTAATATTAATAAGACTGATTATAGTAATACTGATTTTAATAATACCACCTCCATCTTCTCGAAAGATAAACCTATAGAAGAGTTAAAAAGAAATAGGGAGGAGGATTTAAAAGAAAAAATCAAAGATAATATTTCTTATGAGAAATTAATAACCACCTATCCCAATGAAGAAGGAAGAATTGATTTAATTCTCTCTCTTGTAACAGATTTATTGATAAATAAAAATCCTTTAAAAATAAATGGGATCTATGTGAACCATGAAACAGTAAAGGAAAAGTTTTTAGACTTAGAATTTAAGCATATAGTCTATGTTCTAGATTACCTCAATAAAGTCCCTAAAAAGCAGATTAAGAGCCTAAAGGCCTACCTGTTAACCATTCTCTTTAATGCAGATGAAAATCTAAAATTAGAGGGGGTTTCAAAAAGACCAGACAGCCAAGATGACATCACATATGACCAAGACGCAAGAATTTGGAAGGAGTTTTTAAATAAGTCTTAAAAACGATTAAAAAAAGCTAGGAAGGAGGTTTTTATGGAAAATATAAGCGCTTTATTAGGCGAAGTAATAACTAAAAGAGGCAAAGACAATATAAGCAAAGAAAAAGATATGGAAGAATCCTTAGACTATGTAGATGAGAAAACCAATCTTTTAACCTGTGGTCATTGTCATACTGCAAAAGAAAAACTTATTGACTTTATGGGAGACAAGAAAAAAGTTCATATATCCTGCAAGTGTATGCAAGAAAAAGAAAGAGAAGAAAAAGAAGCTAGAAGAAAATATCAGCAGATGTTGAGAATTAATGAACTAAGGCGATCTTGCTTCGAAGACAGTATTTTCCTTAAAGCGAGATTTGAAAACATGGATAGGGATTCTGAACACAGAGATATAGCAGAAAACTATGTGGATAAATTTGAGGAAGTCTATAAAAATAATTTAGGTCTAATATTAACAGGGGATGTAGGCTGTGGAAAGACGCATTTAGCGGCAACCATAGCCAACGGACTTATAGACCAGTGTATATCTGTTAAAATGACAAATTTCACAAGTATTCTAAACGATATGACCAATTTCGATATAAATAAGGGCAAATATATCAATAGCTTAAATGAGAAAAAACTCCTCATCATTGATGATTTTGGCATGGAGAGGACCACAGACTTTGCCTATGAACATATCTTCAATATTATTGACGCGAGGTATAGGGTAGGGAAACCTCTAATTATAACGACAAACTTAAATATCTCTCAATTAACTAATCCTATAGGAGTAAGAGAAAAAAGAATTTATTCAAGAATATTGGAAATGGCAAGTCCCATTATCTTTACAGGAAAAAACAGACGAATCAAAAAGATGAAAGACAAATCAAACCTCATCTATGAACTTTTAAAGGAAGGTGAGATATGCAAAATGAAGAAGTAAATTCAAGAGTGATAGCCATAGTAAAGCAAGGCGGCAAAATTACAGCCGAACAATTAATCAAACTAATGAAAAAACTGTTAGAAGGAAGAAAGGGTAAATCAAAATCCACACAAGAAAAAGAAGGTTTATTAAGTAAATTTAAAAAAGTCAAAGTTAAAGACTTAGTGAAAAAAGGAAAGGTTGAAACCTTAGAATTAAATGATATTGACTTAAAGAATTTAAAAAAAGAATTAAATCATTATGGCGTAAAATTTAGCATAAAGAAAGATTTATTCTCAGGCAACAACATCATCTTTTTTCAAGCCAAGGACGAAAAAGTCATGGAGCAAGCCTTTAAAAGTACGGTAAACAAATTTATGAATAAGGATAAGGGAAGGGAATCAGTCATAGAAAAGCTTAATAACTTCAAAGAAAAAGTCAAAGCTAGTCTTGATAAGGATAAGGTAAAACATAAACACCAAGAACACTCCTTATAGCTTGAGAGAAAAAAGAAAGGCAGGTAATCTTACGAAAATACTGGAAAATATAATAAAAGATTTGAAAAATATTTTTAAAATACGAGACAAGAAGAAGTTTGTATTAGAAAACCTACCTTATCTCGTATTCTTCTATTTTGGCAATATTTTTTCACATCATATTAACTCCTACATTGGAGGAGACGTTCTAGATAGAATAATGATGGCTATTTCTGAAATAGATACGATAAGCTTATTGCCTTCACTTAAATTAAGGGACTTAACAGTCGGTTTAGGGTTAAGTTTGACTATTAAGCTTATCCTATGGCAAAAGAAAAAGAATGTCAAAAAGTTTAGAGAAGGAAAAGAATATGGATCTGCAAGATGGGGAACGGCAAAGGACATAGAACCCTATATAGATAAAGACTTTAAAAATAATATAATATTGACACAGACAGAAACTTTGACTATGAATAGCAGACCAAAAAATCCAAAATATGCTAGAAATAAAAACGTCCTTGTTATAGGAGG
Organism: Finegoldia sp. P3-F-LR; assembly: GCF_052932165.1. Classification (NCBI taxonomy): domain Bacteria; kingdom Bacillati; phylum Bacillota; class Tissierellia; order Tissierellales; family Peptoniphilaceae; genus Finegoldia; species Finegoldia sp. P3-F-LR. The sequence continues at coordinate 115,724 of NZ_JBRFJE010000002.1, forward strand.
GTCAGGTTCTGGTAAGACGAGGTTTTTTATCAAACCAAACTTAATGCAGATGCATAGTAGCTATGTTGTTACTGATCCAAAGGGAACCTTAATCATAGAATGTGGTAAGATGCTAGAGCGAAATAACTATTCAATAAAAGTTCTTAACACCATAAACTTCAAAAAGTCCATGAAATATAATCCCTTTGCCTATCTAAGGTCTGAAAAAGATATATTAAAATTAGTTCAGACAATCATTGCAAATACTAAGGGAGAAGGGGAAAAGTCTACTGAGGATTTTTGGGTGAAAGCCGAGAAACTCTATTATACAGCCCTTATTGGCTATATTTATTACGAAGCGCCTAAGGAAGAACAAAACTTTACTACCCTTCTTGCCATGATTGATGCCAGTGAAGTTAGGGAAGAGGATGAAAATTTTAAAAATGCTGTAGACTATATGTTTGAAGCCTTGGAAAAAGAGAAGCCCAACCACTTTGCAGTTAAGCAATATAAGAAATATAAGCTAGCAGCTGGAAAAACTGCAAAATCCATCCTTATTAGCTGTGGTGCAAGACTTGCTCCCTTTGATATAGAGGAATTAAGAAACCTAATGAGTGAAGATGAATTAGAGTTAGATATGCTAGGAGATCGAAAAACAGCACTCTTTGTTATCATATCCGACACCGATGACACTTTTAACTTTGTCGTAGCCATGATGTATTCTCAGTTATTTAACCTTCTATGCGATAGAGCAGATGATGTATATGGTGGCAGACTACCCATTCATGTCAGGTGCCTGTTGGACGAATTTTCCAATATAGGTCAAATACCAAAATTTGAAAAGCTCATAGCCACCATCAGAAGTAGGGAAATCTCAGCTTGTATTGTACTTCAAGCCCAATCTCAGCTTAAAGCGAATTATAGAGACCATGCGGATACCATATCAGGCAATTGTGATTCCACCTTATTTCTTGGAGGAAAAGAAAAGACTACCTTAAAGGAACTCTCTGAAACCCTAGGAAAAGAGACCATAGACTTATACAACACATCAGAAACAAGATCTAACCAAAACTCCTATGGATTAAACTATCAGAAGACAGGCAAAGATTTAATGAGTCAAGATGAAATAACAGTAATGGATGGTGGAAAATGTATATTACAATTAAGAGGAGTAAGGCCTTTTCTTTCAGACAAGTTTGATATTACAAAACATAAAAACTATAAGTTGTTAGAAGACCATGACAAAAGAAATGCATTTGACGTAGAAAAATATCTTAAGAGAAAAGACGAGGTAAGACTTAGAAGCGATATGGTTGTTGAACTTTTAGAGGCTTAAACTATAATAGTATCAGAACTAATAAAATAACAAAAAACTAAAGGATAAGCCTTGACAAAAAATGCTCTATCCTGTCGATAATATCGACAGCACCCGACACGCCTCTTAACAATGCGGACCAAGTCGGGTCATTTGATTTTTAGTAGTAAAAGTGAAAAAATTATAAAGAATCAAGAAGTGTGTAAGAAATATTTAAAATTTAAATTTAAAATACATGTTGCTAAATAAAAAAATAGGATAGTTAATCTAAAATAAGGCATGATAAATGTATGTTTTAGATTAACTTTACATCCTAATAGAGAATGAATAATGGATTGAAACTACAAATAATTTGGAGAGGAGGTTTTTATGGAAAAATATTTAATAAATGACTTAAATATTTCAGGCTATAAAAAAATCATAACTTTATTAGATTATAGAGAAAAAATTTCTGCCTGCTTAAAAGAAATAAAACTTCTTTCTACATTTAGAGGCAAAATTTTAGTTGACACTGCCTTAGTTTCAGGAATAAATAGCTACAGATTTATAGAGATAGAGGTTAATAAAGATGGAAGCTTAAATTTAAATAATTATTCCTACTCTGAGGTTAATAAAGATATATTAAAAATTGCAAACTCTATAATAAAAAAAGAACCAGTATGGTTAAAAAATTCAATTTTGGCAAACTCTCAAAAAGAATTATTAGCAACATATTAAATAACAAGAAGTACACCTAAAGAAAATAAAAATTTTAGGTGAATTTTTTTGCCCAAAATAGGAGGATCGTATGAAAATATACCACGAACGAGACTCTCCTTAAAAAAGTAAATAGTTATAGTATCAGGACATCTAATAAATAGGTGTCCTTTTTTCATTGTCAAAAGAAGAAAAAATAGAAAAAGGAGAAGTTATGGAAAAAGAAATGCTCAATATTAATGGAAATGTAGTTGGAGAAATTAAATTTGGTGTCATTGAAAGCAAAGAAGGAGAAGTTCCCTTTGCCAATTTCACCATTGTACGTAAGAACAAAGATAAGAAAAAGGAATATATTTATTGCAATTTATATGGAGATAAGACAGATCTTGTTAGAGATTTTGAAAGCGGAGAGTATATTCATGTCTTTGGCTATTTTAAAGAAGTGAAAAAAGAAGAAAAGATTTTCAAAAACTTTATTGTAAAGCATGTTAACAAAATTGAAAAAGAAAAAATAGAAGATAATCAGGAGGAATAATATGGAATTTTTTACACAGGCAGTTAATGTTTTAAAAATATTAGTTACCGCCATCGGTGCGGGATTAGGAGCTTGGGGCGTTATCAACTTGATGGAGGGGTATGGTAATGACAACCCTGGTGCAAAATCTCAAGGTATCAAACAACTTATGGCAGGCGGAGGGATTGTGCTAATTGGTCTTAAACTCATTCCACTGTTAGCTAACGTCTTGAAATAAAATGTTTAATATCTTTGATAAAATCAAAGAGTTTTTCTCCGAAATGCTCATTGATGTGATAAAAGAAAATTTAAGTGGAATGCTTTTAGACATCAATGATAAAGTAGCAACCATTGGAGCTGAAGTAGGTAAAACTCCGAGTGCTTGGAACTCGGAAGTTTTTACCTTTATAAAGTCCATTTCAGAAAATGTCATACTTCCCATAGCCGCCCTTATTATAACGGCGGTTTTATGCATAGAACTGATTCAAACGGTAATGAACAAGAACAACTTGCATGAAGTAGATACCTTTGATTTTTTTAAGTATGTAATTAAGATGTGGATTGCAGTTTGGTTAGTATCTCATGCTTTTGATTTTTCTATGGCTGTTTTTGATGTGGCCCAGAGCTTAATAGGAAAAGCGGCAGGAGTAGTCAATATAACAGCTAAAGTATCACCAGGAGATATAAATAAAATGGTGGAAGTTTTAAAGGAAAGTCAGAACATAGGACAATTGCTAGTGATTGCCATTGAAACTGCTATTGTTAAATTAGTCATCCAAGCCATATCTATTTTAATTACCGTTATACTTTACGGCAGAATGATAGAAATCTATATCTACTCCTCCGTATGCGCTATTCCCTTTGCAACTATGGGAAACAAGGAATGGGGTAGTATTGGGACTAATTATATAAAGGGACTTTTTGCCTTAGGACTCCAAGGCCTATTTCTTTTAATATGTGTAGGCATATATGCGGTTTTAGTAAAAACTCTTAATATAACAGATATTCACAAAAGTATTTTTGAACTCTTAGGCTATACCCTCATTTTAGGTATCACTATGATGAAGTCAGGCTCTATGGCTAAGAGTATTTTAAACGCCCATTAAAAAGCGTACCAACAAATAAGAAAGGAAAATTTATGATTAAGTTAAAAAACAAAAGAAAGAAGTACCCATGTAAACAAAACAATATTTCAAAAGTTATTGCTTGCCTTAGCTTACCCTTAGCCTACGCAGGCTATCTTTATACTGAAAGAAAGAAACACAAGGAATTGAAAAGACTAGCAGATAGCAAAGAAAAGGAAGTCTCCTACTTAAAACCCTTATTTGAAGATTTGGAAGACTCTACAGCTGAAGAGCTGGCTTTTGCTGTATGTTTTAATTTGGAAGAGGAAGAAGGAGAGATCTAATGGCTTATGTATCCGTTCCTAAAGATCTAACAAAGGTAAAAACTAAGATTGCCCTAAACCTGACAAAAAGACAGCTTATCGGCTTTGCCTTAGCGGGAGCTATAGGGTTTCCTGTGTATTTACTGTCGAGAAAATTCCTTCCTAATGATTTTTCTATGTTACTCATGATAACAGTAGCTTTTCCTATCATCTTTTCCACTCTTTATGAAAAAGATGGACTCTATTTAGAAAAGTACATTAAATATTATTTAGAGAAAAAAAGACATGCCAGTATCCGCATCTATCAGACAGACTGCATCTATGACCTTAGAACGAAAGGAGGAAAAATTGAACAAAAACGAAAAAAAGCAAAGGAAAAAACTCTTACAAAATAAAGAGTCTTTAAAAAAACAAAAAGAAGATTTAAGAAATATACGCAAGACACAAAACAAAATCAATAGAGAAAAATCAAAAACCAAGTTAAAACATGGAGCAAGGGAAAAGGGAGACGAAAAAAAGAAGTTCTCCCTTTTTTCGTACAGGAAAAAAAGAAAAAAGACAGTACAGGAATCATTACCCTACCTGAGAATGTTAAAAGATGGAATCTGTCAAATTGATGTCAACAAATTTAATAAGACCATTCGTTTCTATGATATTAACTACCAGCTTTCAACGGAAGAGGATAAGGAAGCCATCTTCAACCAATTCTCAGACTTTTTAAACTATTTTGATCCCAATGTGGACATTCAGTTTTCCTATATTAATCACATAGGAAAAAATGAAGAGGTAGAAAAGAATATTTTTATTCCTCAAAGAAAAGATGGCTTTAATGAAATCAGACAGGAATATAGCCAAATGCTTAGACAACAAAGTCAGAAGGGCAATCGTGGACTTAGTAAGAATATGTATCTTACCTTTACGCTAGAAGCTGGAGATTTAAGAGAGGGAAAATTAAGACTTGAAAGAATGGAAATAGACCTTCTAAATAATTTCAAAAAGTTTGGGGTCAAGGCCTATGTATTAAACGGTTATGAAAGATTAAAGCTTATACACGACCTTTTAAATAGTGAGGAAAAATTTGTTTTTAGCTTTGATGACTTAAAACATTCCGGTCTTTCTACCAAGGACTATATAGCCCCTTCTTCCTTCAATTTTTCTAAGATCAACGAATTTAACATTGGCCCTTATACGGGAGAAGTTAATTTTCTTCAAATCTTAGCCCCTGAATTATCCGACCGAATGCTGGCGGAGTTTTTAAGCGTTGAAGAAAACATGGTCGTTAGTTTTCACATTAACTCCATTGACCAAACGGAAGCCATTAAGATGATTAAAAGAAAAATTACAGACTTAGACAAAATGAAAATAGAAGAAAACAAGAAGGCGATCCGTGCAGGATATGATATGGATATATTACCATCAGACCTTGTAACTTACGGGAACGATGCAAAAAAGCTCTTGGTGGAACTGCAAAACCATAATGAAAGGATGTTTGTGGTCAGTATATTATTTTTGAATATGGAAAAGAGTAAAAAGAAATTGAAAAATATTCTTTTTCAACTGAATTCCGTAGCAGGAAGACACAATTGCGTTCTTAAGAATCTAAATTATAGGCAAGAGCAGGGACTAATGAGTAGTTTGCCTTTGGGGCATAATTTGATTGAGATAAATAGAGGTCTGACAACTAGCTCTACCGCTGTTTTTATTCCCTTTACCACAGAAGAGCTCTGTTTAGGTGGGGAAAGCCTATATTATGGCTTAAATGCCTTAAGTAGAAATATTATTATGGCGGACAGGAAGCTGTTAAAAAACCCCAATGGCCTTATCCTGGGAACGCCGGGTTCAGGAAAGTCTTTTTCTGCCAAGCGAGAAATAACCAATGCATTTCTCATTACAGGAGATGACATTATTATCTGTGATCCGGAGTCAGAGTATGGAAATTTAACCAAGGCATTAGGGGGAGAAGTAATAAAGATATCTCCTACCAGTAAAGACTATATTAATCCCCTAGATATTAACGCAGACTATGCCGATGAAGATAATCCCTTATCCCTAAAGTCGGACTTTATACTATCTCTTTTTGAGTTGGTTGTTGGAAAAGAGGGCTTAAGTGCAGAGGAAACATCGGTTATAGATAGGTGTCTACCCATTCTCTATGAGAAATACTTTAAAGACCCTGTTCCCGAAAACATGCCAATTTTAGAAGACCTTTACAATCTATTAAAAGAGCAAAAGGAAAAGGTAGGGGCAAAGTTAGCGGTAGAAATGGAAATCTATGTAAAAGGAAGTTTAAATGTTTTTAACCATAGAACCAATGTAGACACCTCAAACCGTATCCTTTGTTATGACATTAAGGAATTAGGAAAGCAACTTAGAAAAATAGGGATGCTGATAGTTCAGGACCAAGTTTGGAACAGGGTGACTATCAATAGAAATAAGAAGGAAACCAGGTACTACTGCGATGAATTCCATTTGCTTTTACGTGAAGAACAAACAGCCAGCTACTCTGTTGAAATTTGGAAGCGATTCCGTAAATGGGGAGGAATGCCAACAGGCTTAACTCAAAACGTTAAGGATCTTCTGGCTAGTGCGGAAATTGAAAATATATTTGACAATACAGACTTTATTTTAATGCTAAATCAGGCAGGAGGGGATAGGGAAATACTAGCAGACAAGTTAAATATCTCCCTTCATCAACTATCCTATGTGACCAACTCTAATGAAGGGGAAGGCTTACTTTTCTATGGTAATACCATTGTTCCCTTTGTAGACAGGTTTCCAAAAGATACAAAACTTTACCGCTTAATGACCACAAAGCCAGAAGAACTAAAAGAAGATTAGGAAGGAGGAAATTTTTATAAAAGAAAAACTATGAATCAATCAATAAAAACCAATTATATTATTAACCTAGATGCAATATCAGCCTTAAAAGAGTTTCCTGAAAACCTCTTTGATAGCTGTATTACTTCACCTCCCTATTATGGCTTAAGAGATTATCACCATGAAAGCCAAATAGGAAGAGAAGACAGTCCTGAAGCATATCTAAACAATTTGGTAGAGGTTTTTAGACAGGTTAGACGAGTTTTGAAAGAAGATGGGAGTCTATGGCTTGTCATCGGTGATTTATATGCAAGTACAAAAAGTAAAGAAGAAAGGCCAGCCTATAAGCCTAAAGATTTAATGGGACTACCCTGGCAATTAGCCTTGAAACTTAGGGAAGATGGTTGGTATTTACGAAGCGATATTATATGGCATAAGGAAAATGCCATGCCTGAATCCTGTAGAGATAGACCGACTAGGTCTTATGAGCATATCTTTCTTCTGACCAAGGCAAAGACATATTATTATAATTATGATGCCCTAGCTAAACCCTTAGCGGAGTCCAGTAAGCGAAGATATTTATCAGCGGTAGGAAAAGATAATAAGTATATGAATCAAAAAAGCGGTATGAAAAGGCAGAGTTTAAATGAACCAAGGAATAGAAATGACTATACAGAATATACTATTCCTAAAAAGAGAAATGCCAGAGATATTTGGACCATAAACACCTCTGCTTTTCGAGGAAAACACTATGCCTGCTTTCCACCAAAGCTAGTAAAAACCTGTATATTAGCAGGCTGTCCTGAGAACGGACTTATTCTTGATCCCTTTATGGGAAGCGGAACGGTAGGCATGGTAGCTAAGAAAATGAATAGGCAATATATAGGGATTGAAATTAACAGGGACTATTGCCAACTTGCTAAAAAAAGAATCGAGGAAGGAAGGTAAGGACCAATGAAAAAAAGAAATTCTATAAACCCAAGGGATATGCCGGCAAAGGTAAGGGGCAAAAATAGCAAATTAAAGAATGAGAATAGAGTTAAAGTTACTGGAGAATTACTAAAAGCAACAAGGTTTAAAGATAATAGCCAAGCCTTAGATAATCAAGGAGTAAAAGAAGATAATCTACAAAAAGATTCTTTTAAAGATCCCTTAAAAAAGGAAAACTATAGAAAGATTAAGGAAGAAAACAAGACATCAGACCCTTTTAATATTAAAGAGAAGACTCCAAAAGAAAAAAGACAGAAGAAGATGGCGGAGAGGATCTTTGAAGAGAACCGAATTAATGAAAATCAAAATATTGAAAGCAATGAAGAAAAGACTTATGTGGAAGAAGAAGACCCTCTTTCCAATAAGGAAGATTTGGTTGAAGAATATATAGAAAGTTCCACTCAAGCCTATATACCACAAGTTCAGCAGGAAGACAGTCTTCCTGTTTTTTCTTTGCCAAAATTAGGGCTTGGTATGAGACCGAGTAAAAAGAAAAAAGAAGATCAAAGGATAGAAGGCAAAAATACTTTTAAAAGGGGTACAAATCAACAAACTCAGGAGCCTAGCATAAGGGATAAAAAGAATTTTCTTCATATTGAAAAGATGAGCAAGAGCCAAAGGCAGAAAAAGCAAGCAGAAAGAACTTTTAGGAGCTATGAAGAAGAAAACAAAGAAGCCATTCAAGAAAAAAATTATCCCATCAAACCGGTAAACAACTTTGATGGAGCGAAAAGCTTTCAAGGGAAAAATTTTAAACAGCCAAATGAAAGTAAAGAGAATAAAGAGGTTTTAGAAGATGGCTCAATAGGAAGTAGCTATGGAAACTTTAGAGAGAAATCTTCAAGGCAAAGAGTAGGTAATGTAAAAGAGAATACTCTAAAGACGGACTCGATAAAAAAGAAAAGAACAACAAAGTTTCAAAAGGAAGTAAGGAGCCCACAAGAGGGCAACAGCCAAAGCTCTAGCGAGATATATGATCCTTTAGGAAAGGATATGGACAACGATGGTGTTATAGACCGCTATGATGTGGATTTTAGAGATAGTGATGTATCTTATAGACATAAAGAAAGAGTAGATGTTAAAGAAAATCAAGCGATCAATCTCCAGTCTATAAAAGAAAAAAGGAATTATAGAAATAAACCCCTTGGAAAAGAAAACATCTTAGCTAATGAGAAAATAAAGAACAAAAAATTAAAAAAGACTTTAGTGGAGAAGCAAAGCCCAAAGCTTAGAAAAACTAAAGGAAAAGAAGTTTTTTTAAAAGGGGAAAGTCAAAACTTTTATAGGAAAGAAAACCAAGACAAACTAAAAAATAAAATGGACTTTATTAGGAAACTGCCTATAGGAAAAGAGAAAAAAGAGGACATAGAGAAAACAAGGTCAAACTTTATAGGTGAGGAAGAACTCACCCGTAAGAAAAAGACAAGTGTGAAAGAAATAGAAACTTCAAAGGAGAGCAAAAAATCTAAAGTAGAAGAAAAAGGTCAAAAGGACATAAATAAGGATTTAGCAAAAAATAAAAAGTCTAAAAAGTTCCAACTTGAAAAAGAAGTGAGAGAGTCTAAATTTCACAATAAAGAAAAGAAAATTTCCAAACTATATAAGAAAAAAGAAAAAGCAGAAAAGAAGCTGTTAAAAGACGAGAAAAAGGCAGATTCTAAACTGGATAGCCCAGCTATTTTAGCCACAAGTTTAACAGCAAATTATCTTTATAGTGGAAAAGAGGATAATGCAGGGATAAATGCTGCCTATAAACTAACCCGAGGAAGTGAATTAAGTCTTAGAAAAATGAGAAGGGATAGGAGAAAAAAGCCTTTCAAAACAAGAAAAATACTTGGAAAGCTGGATAAAAAAATCCACAAAAGAGAAGAGAAACTTCTTTTTCAAAAAAACTTTGAAGATTTAAAAAAGACAAGCGCCTATCAAAAGACCAATTCTTTAAACCGCTTTTTTATGAAGAAAAGATTTCAAAGAAGCTTTAGGAACAAAACAAAGGAAAGTTTGTCCAAGAGAATAAAGAAGTCTTTCTCTAGTGGAGCAAAAAAAGTAACGGATTTTATAAAAAACGGAGGGTATAAAAAAGTCTTTCTGGCTCTAGGGATAATAGGCCTATTCTTTGTCCTCTTTCAAATGGGAAGCAACATGGCAACAATGACAGCAGGTTTTGCTAGCAATATCACCACGACGACTTACTTGTCTGATGAGGGTGTTCTAAGCGATGTGAATAATGAATTTTTAAGCTATGAAAATGCCCTCCAAGATGAAATAGATAGTCTATCTTCTTATCACCCAGGCTATGACGAATATAGGGTAAAAGGAGATACCGTAGGTCATGATGTCCACGAGTTATTTTCCTATTTAACAGCTAGATTTGGAGAAATAAAATCGGTAGATAAGATTAAGGGAGAACTTAAAACGCTCTTTAATCAGATGTATAAAAGAGATTATTCCGTAAAGACTATAACTAAATATGATAGTGAGGGAAAGCCCTATAGTTATAGGATCTTTACCTTAACTCTTTCTAAAAAGACGATTGATGAAGTGGCAAGGGAAGCTTTTAAGGATTACGAAACCAATCTTGCCCATTACGAAGCCTTGTTATCTGCTCAAGGAAATATGACTGCAATATTTGGGTCTGGTAATGGGGACCTATCAGAAATACTGGACAATCCAAACTTTGGAAATCCAGGCATTGCCTTTGATGATGCAAGCGTAAAAGCCTTATTTAATGAAGCAGAGAAACATATAGGAAAAAAATATGTTTTTGGGGCAAGTGGACCAAAGAACTTTGATTGCTCAGGGTTTGTTTGCTGGTCTTTTAGTAAATCTGGCGTAAAGAATATGCCAAGAACCACAGCCTGGTTAATCTATAAAAATTATTGCAATCCCATAAGTCCATCTGAAGCAAAGGCAGGAGATATTATTTTCTTCCAAGGAACTTATAAAAGCGGGACCCCTATATCCCATGTCGGCATTTATGCGGGAAACGGCATGATGATTCACGCAGGAGACCCGATTCAATACACAAGTATAAATAGCAAGTATTGGAAAAACCATTTTTATGCTTTTGGTAGACCACGTTAAGGAGGGATAAGAATTTGAATAGAAAATTAGTAAGAAATATAGAAAAACAAAATAAACTTAGAGCTAAAAAAGAAGAGATAGAAATAGAATTGCAAGTTCTTGAAGAAGAACAAATAGAAATGGAAAACATGGAGGTCATCAAAGAATTTAGGTCTAGGGAAATCTCCTTAGATGAATTTTTAGATATTGTGAGAAAAAACAAGGAGGAAGAAAAAAGAGAAAAAGAAGAGATAAAGAACTTAAAAGAAGGAAGGACTTTAGTAGAAAATATAGAAAATAGCGAAGGAGAGATTATAGAATGAAAAAGTTAATAAGTATGTCATTGGCGCTTCTCATATTATTTGGAAGCGTCTTTAGCTTTGTAGGGACAAATATTGTTTATGCACAAGAGGAAGCCTGGACAGAGGAAGATTTTTTATATAGTTCACCAGGGAACATCATTGCCTATAGTGATCAAGGGATGGCCAAGCAAAAGAAAACCAAGACCTTAGTGTTTCCTGAAGGAACAAAATCAGTAAGAGGAAATTATTCCTTAGACCACATGGGAGACAAGGATAGATTTAATCGAGAATTTGGACGAGGAAAGGTTTATGATCTGGTTGTTTTTCCAGACTCCGTTACTTCTCTTGGCTACGCTAGCTTCTATACTGGGAAAATAGGAAAGGTTAAACTATCTCAAAACCTAAAAACTATCGGCGGTCTTGCTTTTTTCTCCTGTGAACTTAGTGAAGTGGATTTACCTGATACTTTGGTAAATATTGAACATAATGCTTTTGAAAGAAATAACCTCCAAGAAATAACTATACCGAAGTCTGTGAAGACAATTGAACAGTATGCTTTTTCAAGAAATAAACTGCACACTGTAAAAGTTTTAGGTAATCCAAATATTAACAGTAAGAGAGTATTCCATAATCAAGATGTTGAATATAGACCAAAACAAAATCCATTTTACGAAAATCATTTTGGTTTTAACGGAAATCAAGGATTTAAATTTATTCCTAATGGATTAAGGTATGAAAACGGAGAGTTTATCTTTGATAAGAGTGTAGATAGTGTAGAACTTGAATTTGATTATAACAATGATATGTATCAAGGAAAGATGACTATTTACAATCCAAATAAATATTCCATTGATACTCAAACAGATTTAACAGGGCAAGATATTGATGAAAAGGACAATAAGATTGATGATTTAACTAAAAACATTAAGGATTTAGAAAATCAAATCAAAGATTTAAATGATAAGAAACAAGAAGACCAATCAAAGATAGATGAATTAAAGGAAAAGTTAGAATCTTGCAAAGATAATGGAGAGAAACTAAAACAAGAAAAGGCTAAGTTAGAAGAAGAAATTAGAGATAAAGATAATAAGATTGATCAATTGAATAAAGAAATTGGGAATCTTAAAAATTCTAACAATGATGAACTAATAGCAGAAATTACTCAGCTTAAAGATGAATTAAAAAGATTACAAGATGAAAATGCAAAACTAAAAGAAGATTATTCATCTACAAAATGGGAGTTAGAAGCTGAGAAAGAAAAGACCGACAAAAACGAAAATAAAATCAAAGAAATGCAAGAAAAGCTTGAGTCTTTAGAAGGGGAACTTGCAAAGAAGACTAAAGAAATTGAGGATAAAGATAATAAAATCAAGGACTTAGAAAAAGCTATTGATGAAAAAGATACTAAGATAAAAGACCTAGAGTCTAAAAAGAAAGAAACAGAAAATTCTAAGTCAGAATGTTATAAGAAAATTGAAGAGCTTCAAAAGACTATTGATAGTTTAAAAGAAACTTCTGAAAATACAAAAAAAGAATTAGAAGATAAGATTAAAGAACTAGAAGAAAAACAAAAAGCTTCTGAAGAAGAAATTAAAAAGCTAAAAGAAGAATTAGATAAGAAAATCGAAGAAGCAAAGAAGTTAATCGAGGAAGCAAATAAAAAAGCGAAAGAAGAACTTGAAAAACAAGGTAAAGATGAAAAAGAGAAAAATCTAAACCAAGACTTATCTAAGAAATTAGATGAACTTCTAAAACTCCAAAAAGAAAACAAAGAGAATAAAGAAGATAAGAAATCTCAAGATAAGAAGTGGGACGAACTATTGAAAGCTGATGATAAGAACATCCTAAATCAATTTGATCTTAACAAGATGAAAGATCAAGATAAACAACAAGACAAAAAACAAGTTAAAGATGAAAAAGAATTTGCAGTTTTCCAAGTAGACAAAAACTTTTATAACATTATCACCAAAGATGGTAAGACAACAGTATATATGGATGTAAAAACTTATGTGGATCAAGGAAGAACTATGATTCCAGTAAGATATATTGCTTATACTCTAGGTTTTAATGTTGAGTATGATAACTCTACTCGTGAAGCTATTTTCTCAAATAAAGAGAATAATAACTTAGCCAAAAAGACATTAAGACTAAATATTGATACTGGTGTCATGAAAGATTCAGATGGAAAGGTCTACAATTCAGATGTTAAGCCCGTGATTATAAATGGAAGAATTCATGCTTCAATTTCAAATATTGCTAAAGCCTTTGGAGCAAGTCATGGAGATATTAAAGATGGAAAAGATCAAACCATTGAATGGGACAAAGACAAACAAGCTGTCTATGTCTTTAAACACGTAAAGTAAGGAGATATTTATGAGAAGAATAAAAAAGGGAGCAAGTCTAGTCTTGCTCCTTACCCTATTAATACTACCAATGAATGTTTTTGCTGGAACAGAGGGAGTAGTTAAAGAAAAAGGGCAAGAAATCTATGAACCTGAAAATCAAAAGGAAGGCTTAGACCAGCTTTTACAAAAAGAAGATCTTTACAGCCCTTCAAATGAAGAAATACCCTATCAAGATGTACCTAAAGTTCCGGAAAGGAAGGAAGAAAAAGTAAAACCAGTAAATGGAGGCAATGAAAAAGCCATTAATCCCCTTGCCACAAAAGAAAACAAGGCAAGGGGGACAGTTATTGAAAATGTTGACAGACAAGATAAAGACATTACCCCTAAAAAAGAAGATATTGCAGAAGAACAAAAGGAAGCAACATCCGTCAATCCTGAGCAGACAAATGAAAGTTCAAATCAGAAGCCTATAGATATGAGACAGTTTTTAACCTTTCAAACAAAGAGTGGAAAAACCTTTCACTTAATTGTAGACCATGGAGAACACGAGGAAAATGTTCAGCTATTGACAGAGGTGGGAGAACAGGATCTTCTGAACATGATAGAAGGAGAGTCGGATTTTAAGCCTAAAAAGGAAGAGGTAAAAAAAGTTGAACCTGAAAAAGTAGAAGAAGCTAAAGAAGAAGTCAAGGAGGAGAAAAAGTCAGGAGCAGGACTATACTTATTTGTAGGTTTGATTGTAGCAGGAGTTCTTGGAGCTGGCTACTACTTTAAGGTTTATAAGAAAGAGGAAGATGAAGAAGACGACACCATCTATGATGAATGGGAAGATGAATATGAACACGATGGGACAGAAAAAGATGAGGATTTCATCGACGAAGATCTTTTAGATGAAGACGAGCAAGATACCGAAATATTAGTTCCAGATGAAGATGACTTTGAATAAAACACAGCACAGTTGTCTTTTAATCTCGCATAGGATATAATATATACGATAAATCAAGACTATTATTTATAAGGCGGTGAAAAATGTCAGCTTTAAGTGAGAGTATTTTAGAAACTATAAAAAGTAATGGTGGAACCATTACCATAAAAGAAGCAGAGGAAAAGAATATTAGTCCAAAAAAATTACAGAGGATGGTAAAGCAAGGTAGCTTAGAGAGGGTTGCCAGAGGTCTTTATCTACATCCGGACTTTTTAGAAGATTCCTATTATATTTTTCAACATCGAGCACCTAAAGCTATTTTTTCTCATGAGACCGCCCTTTATCTTCACAAATTAAGTGACGAAAATCCCCATAAGATTATAGCAACGATTCCATCAGGATATAATACATCTATGATTAAGGAAAGAGACAAGTATCTTTTCTACTATTTGAAAGAAGATTTATGGGAAAAAGGACAAGAAAAAATCAAAAGTCCCTTTGGAAATTTGGTTTACGTATATACAAAAGAAATGACTTTAGTGCAAATGATTAGTAAGATTAACAGCTTAGATAAAGATCTCGTTCTTACAGCATTAAAAAGAGGATTAAAGAACGCAGAACTAGATAAACTTGAACTATTAAGATATTCTAAATACTTTAAGTGTGAAGAACAAATGAGAAACTATTTGGAGGTTCTTATATGATATTTACAAGTCCCAAACAATTAAAAGATAAAATTAGAAATGCAGAACAGAAATATAAT
This sequence comes from Finegoldia sp. P3-F-LR, assembly GCF_052932165.1. Lineage (NCBI taxonomy): Bacteria > Bacillati > Bacillota > Tissierellia > Tissierellales > Peptoniphilaceae > Finegoldia > Finegoldia sp. P3-F-LR. The sequence continues at coordinate 130,820 of NZ_JBRFJE010000002.1, forward strand.
CTTCCGGCAAATACACTTTTAAATTATTATATGATGGAACGCTTTCTTTGCAGACTCTCTAATAGCGAATATAGTGATAACTTTATTATTAAAGGGGGATTTCTAATCTCTTCCCTTATTGGGATAGACATGAGATCTACCATGGATATAGACACGACAATAAAAGGAATTCCTGTAAATGAAGAGTCAATTAGGAAGATAATTGAAGGAGTTATAAAAATAGATTTAGAAGATAATATTATCTGGGAAATTGAAAAAATACGCTCCATTCATGAGGCTGGAGAATATGACGATTTTCGAATAACTCTTATTGCAACATTTTTTAATATGCAAACACCCATAAAAATTGATATTACAACGGGAGATCGTATCATTCCTAAAGAGGTGGATTATAATTATCAACTTCTTTTTACAGATAAAAGTATCGACATTAAAGCTTACCCCTTGACCACAATTTTGGCTGAAAAGATAGAAACTATTTTATCAAGAAATGTTTTAAACACTAGAGCGAGAGATTACTATGATATATATATTTTAACAAAACTAAATCCTCAGTTAGACTATGAGGGGTTAAAGAAAGCTCTTACAATTAAGGCTGAGGAAAGGAATAGTTTGGAATATATACAAAATTCACAAAAATACCTGAAGGAGATTAAGGCAAGTAAAGAGCTTAAGGATGTATGGGATAATTATAGTAGAAAAAATCAGTACTCTAAAGAGATAGATTGGAATGACATATTAGCCACAATAAATGAAGTTCTTACCAAACTAAGTCTTTAAAGCTCGTATCAAAGAACAATAATACGAATATAAAGGACGAAAATGGAACTTTAATTTTATCCGTTTAAGGTATAAGAAATAGAGAATTCGTTTTTACAGTTTTGAAAAACTTAAATTATGAGGGTAAAAGTGAGGGTTAATGTGAAGGTCAAAATGAGGGATAAAATGTCGGTCAAAAATTAAAGCCTGACGATAGGCGTAAACAAATTATTAAGATTATCAAAGATAAGTCACAAATCACGGCTCAAGATTTATCAGAAATATTCTTCGTTTCAGAACTTACCATAAAGAGAGATTTAAAAATCTTAACAGATAAAAAAGTAATTGAATATATCGGAAGTGCAAAAGATGGCTATTGGATAGTTAAAAAATAGTATAGAAATAAAAAAATGATAATGATATATTAATAGAGGATCACGCCCTAACCATCCGTGCTGGGGCTTTTCTGTATACTTACAAGTTAAAAACATAATACGATAATTTAGGTGGTAGAGAGAAATTTCATCTATCGCCTTTTTTAATGCAAAGGAGGCAATATGCAACTAGTAATAACAGAGAAACCGAGTGTAGCAATGAGCATAGCTAAGGTTCTCGGTGTAAAGAATAGACAAAACGGATATATAGAAGGTAATAGTTACATCATAAGTTGGTGTGTAGGCCATTTAGTAGGATTAGTTTCTCCAGAAATTTACGATGAAAAATATAAGAAATGGGATATGGAAGATTTGCCCATATTTCCTAAAGAATTCAAACACTATGTACTTCCCAAGGTAAAAAAACAATTCTCCATCTTAAAAACACTAATGAACAGAAAAGACATTAATGAAGTCATAAATGCTTGCGATGCTGGAAGAGAAGGGGAACTCATTTTTCGACTTGTCTATAAGCAAGCAAAGTGTAAAAAAGACATAAAGAGACTATGGATTTCATCCATGGAAGACAGAGCAATTAAAGAAGGCTTCGAAAACCTAAAAGAGGGTCAGGATTACGATAATTTATTTGCCTCCGCTTACGTTAGGGCGAAGGCAGATTGGCTGGTAGGAATGAATTTAAGTAGGCTTTACTCCCTTTTATATAAACAAAATTATTCAGTTGGAAGAGTACAAACGCCGACCCTTGATTTAATGGTAAAAAGAGAGGGGGCAATTCAAAGCTTTAAAAAAGAGAAATACTATACAGTAGAACTTGATATAGATGACTTTTCTTTAACAACAGAAAGAATAGATAATCCCGATATCGCTGAACAGTTAAAAAACTTAGTTCCAGAGACCATAAAAATAGATCATGTAGAAGAAAAAGGAAAAATCACAAAACCAGATCTGCCCTTTGACCTAACTACACTACAAAGAGAATGTAACAGATATTTTGGCTATTCTGCCAAACAAAGCCTTGACTATGCCCAGAGTCTTTATGAGAAAAAACTGATTACTTATCCAAGGACGGATAGCAGGTATTTAACGGAGGATATGATTACAAGCCTTGTAAATAATATATTAGGAAAAAATGACTTTGATACGGATAGAATCAATGTCATTTTTAATTCCAAGAAAGTAACAGACCACCATGCCATTATCCCCACTGTAAGTGCAAACCTTGAAGAGATAGAGAACTTACCGGAAAGCGAAAAAAGAGTCTTTAAACTCATTAAAAATAAATTACATGCCAGCTTTTCCTATCCACTTAAAGAAAAACTCACCAAAATAATAGCTGAATTTGATGGATTTGAATTTACAACTAAAGGAAAGACAGTTATAGATGGAGGATTTACAAAATATCTAGAAGATTACAAGCCTAAAGATAAGAAAGACAATCCCCTCCCTATAGTCAATCCAGGAGATGAGTTTAGCATAAAAGAAAAAACCATAAAAGAAAAATACACCCAGCCTCCTAAGCCCTATACAGAAGAAAGCCTTTTAAAAGCCATGGAAATAGCAGGAAAAGGGGAGATAGACAAAGGTATTGAAGTGGAAAGAGTGGGACTTGGAACACCAGCCACTAGAGCAGGGATTATAGAGAACTTAATCTATAAGAAATACATCAAAAGAGAAGGTAAAAACCTTATTCCCACCCATTTAGGCTTGGCTGTTATCAGTATAGTGGCTAAGGAACTAAAAAATGCAAAACTAACCTCTGATTGGGAAACCAGCCTTTACTATATTTCGAAAGGCAAAAGCAGGGAGGAAGATTTCTTACAAGAGATTGAAGCATTTATTGCTAAGCAGATAGATCTCTATAAATGCGTAAATGAGCAATAAGCTAGCATAAAAGACACACAGGAAAGGAGAAAAATGGCAAGATACAATTTCAAGGAAGTAGCAGAGATATTAAACGCCACAAGAAAAGAGATAGCTAATCCAAGTTATTACACGGATTTTCTAAAAACCTTGGGCAATAACTATAAATATACTTACGCCCATCAACTAAGTATTTACTCTATAAGTCCCAATGCTACAGCTTGTGCAGAGTACGACTATTGGAAAAGCATTGGAAGAAGTGTAAAAAGAGGAGAAAAGGGCATCCCAATTCTAGACTTTGAAACAGGCAAGGTAAAATACCTTTTCGATGTACTACAGACGGTAAACTATCAAAACCATATTGCCGAAGTTAAGGTATGGGAATATAAAAGGAAAGACCACCTAAAAGCCTTAGATTATCTAATAGACGATACGGTTGGACTTAATAGCCTAAACTATTTATCGGAAGAGGAAAAAGTTTCTGCTCTAGCGGAAACTTATGTTAAAGGAAGCTATTATCAGATTTTAGATAGTCTATCAGAAGAAAGCTTGACCTATTACTCAAAAGTAAATCTAATAAATTTTTTAACAGAGTCTGTAAAAGTGGCAACGAGTGCCAGGATGGGCATAGGCTATATCCCTAATATGGAGAATCTAGAACTAATAGGCAGCTTATCCAACAAGGAAGATATGGACATCCTTTTAGGAAGCATTTCCCAAACCAACAAAAGTCTGCTCATAGATATAGGTAGAGCCATTACAAGAGAGGAATTTATTAAAAGAAACTTACAAAATGAAAATAGGGAGCAGACAAAAGGGCTTAAGGAGCGTTATAATACAATTACTAAAAATGAAACAGACCCAAATAAGGTTAAAAATATAGGAGGTAGTGAAGATGGCAGAGATGCTAACCATAGCGGGCAAAAAATATCAGAAACAAGGAGAGGAATACATTCCAACATTGAAAGAGACACCTTTCGAGAAAGAGGGAGGGACCTACCGACTGGAGATGGTAGACCAACACGAGATGATGATTCCCAATATCCAAATGCCGATAAAGCTAGACCTAGGAAAACTGAACAGCTTTGGCAGGGCAAGACTGAAATTTCTCAAGGAAAACAAGGAGAACAGCTATCAGATTATGATGATGGAAGAAAGACTAATGGACCATCTGATAGATATAGAGAATCAAGTGGAGGAATTTCTGAGACAGGAAGAAGGAAAAATGATGGAAAGCTGGGGACTGACCTTAGAAATGAAGAGTCAGGATCTGGAGAAATATCTGAAACTGAAGAAGAACATGGATATGGAACTACAGGAGATAGCGATGAAGGAAATCGTCCTAGTATAGAAGATGAACGACAAAAAAGGGAAGCTCAGGCTTCCTTTTTTAGTGAGAAAAATTCAGCAAGTCAAATTCGATTTACCAGTCCCATAAGTCAAGAAGAGATTGACCAATTTCTTATCCATGGAGGAAACATTGAAGGAGGCAGACTCCCTGTAATCGCTGAGTTTTCCAAGGGAAAGGATACTGAAAGTCAAATAGAATTTTTAAAGGAAAATTACCAAGGAGGAAATGGTCTTCTCATAGATGGCAGAGAGCTTTCAGCCTACTTTACAGATAGAGGAATGGCCCTTTCGGAAGGAAGAGAAATTGGAGACCCTCCTGATAAAGTTCTTTCTTGGGAAGAGATGGCTACAAGGATAAATGAACTCTTAGACAGGGGATACTTTGCAACAAATGTAGAAATAGACGAAAGCCAATCTTATGAAAGAAACCGTCTATCAGAGGCTATTCTCTTTATGTATAGGGATATAGCTGAAGATCATGAGGGCCAATACTTCACTTCTCTTTCAGCTTTGGTTACTGGAAGTTTTCCAGATAGTATGGAAGCTCTAAGTAAAGAATTAGAGGATAAGGATTTTAGGAATACACTTGTCCAAGAATATGAGGACTTTTTAATTGCTTATAAGCAAAATCCACAAATTCTAAGATTTCACTATCATAAGACGGAAGACTTATTAGAAAAACTTAAAGACCTTGATATTACAAGAAAAGATTATGTAAGCCTATTAAGAGATATTCAAAATCCTAATGCCTTTATCACTCAAGATGAAATTGATGATGTTTTAAGGGGAGGAAGTGGTTTCGTCCAAGGCAGGGAAAGAATATATAACTATTTTATAGAAGACCACAGTCTAAAGGAAAAGGCCGACTTTCTAAAGTCTGAATATGGGATAGGAGGCAGTTCTCCCGGGATTTCAGGAGATAGAAATAGTAACCAGTGGCATGATGGGAAAGGTATTAGATTAGAAAAAGAGTTCGCTCCTTCTATTGGTCTTAATTGGAACGAAGCAGCAAAAAGGATTACTAATTTAATAACAAAAGGCCAATACCTAGAAGCGAAAAAAGAAATTGGTATAGAAAGTCAAAACCAAGAACAAAAAGTAGAGACAAAGGTTAAAAGTGAAGAAGATCTACCTGCTACAGACGACCGTTTATATATTGAACAGGGCTTTGATGGAAGCAAGACCTACTATGTAGATGGAATATCCCTAGCCTATATGGAAGAAAACGGACGACTGGTTTTCTATGATGATCAAATAGACGACGAGTTTAAGGAAGAGTTAATAAGAATCGCTCACGAGATTCAACAGGCCTATCCTTTAGATTATATAGAGGACGGCATCGTCCTAGAAGGAATAAATGATACCTTCTATATCAAAGATAGAGAAACAATAAATGGTATCGAATACTATCTTCTAGAAAGTCAAAAGGAATACGAGGACGTTCCTAATCTTATTGTCAATAAGGCAAGGGAAATTATAGATGATGATATTGTAAATGGTTTTGATGAATTTAGAGAATTTCTTGAAGATAAGAGTCACGAGCAAGGGGAAGAAACCCAGTTAGACACCATAGCTGTAAAGGTCGGCCAATATTATGGACTTGTAGATAGGGAAGAGCTTAAAGATATTAAGCTTATCGCTGATGACAGAAGGGTCTATCCAGAGGACAATCTTAAAGGCCAAGTTTACCCACTATATAAGGGAGAGACTTTTGAAGATAGCCAAAAGATTGATGCCCTATTTGATCGTCTTGCCGTAGAAATGAAAGATACAAATCTTATGGATTTAAATGATCTTTTTTATATTGAAAACCAAGGTCTAAGGGAAATAGAGACGGATACAGTAACAAAAGAAATAGAGGGGATAGATTTTTATATCTCATCATTTGGCCAGCAGTTTCCAGACTATTCCAATGATATTTATGTTTCCAATAAAAACCTTGAAATAAACGGAGCCTATCAGTCTCTTGCTTATATTAATAAGGACAATGAAGTAAACTATAGATTTGAGCTTACAGGGGATATTAAAGAAGCTATTGAAGGCATAAGGGATAAAAAAGAAATCATCTCAAGGCTTATTCAAAAAGAGATAGAAGATCATCAGGTCTATTCCTTTGACCCACAAGGAGAAATCTTTACTTTAGACCATGTGGATGTGGAAGAAAACTTACTCAATCCACCGAAAAGTCTTCCCCAAGAAGAACAAAAGGGAGCTTATACAGAAGATCTTGCCCTAGATATGAAAGAATTGAAGTTAAAGCAGGTCCTTAAATGGAAGGACTATATTATTTCTGAAAACACAGCTATTTCTTATGACTCCTACAAGGAGATCCTTGATAATCTGCCCTATTTATTAGATGATGATCACAGGCAAGTCCTTCTTCAAGGCTACTTAAATGAACAAGTAGAGAAGGCTAAAGAAATGGAAGAAGATCTAGAGCCTATTTATAAGCTAGGCATGGAAGTTAGCTATGACGGCAAAGAATACACCATTACAGATATTAAAAAATATGAAGACTACAATACGATGACCTTAAAGGATAATGAAGAATATCTTGGTGGTTTTATTAAAAATAATGTTATTTTGCCTTATGGCAGAGAAAAAGATTTAAAGCTTAAAATCTTAAAAGAGCCAGAAAAGGAAATAAGTCAGTTAGATTTTAAGGACCTAATCGGACCTGGTGGACAAGAAGTTCAAGCTAAAAGCCTTGATTCTATAGAACGAATAAAAAACGTAGAGAAAGAGGAAACTAGGGAAGAAAAGTCGGATAAAAATCGAGATTCTGAAAGTATTGAAGAAGTAACCGATAAAGAAAACTACAAGATCGTTACCAGTAAAGATGAAATCTCTTTAACACCGTCAAAAAGGTTAGAAAACAACATTCAAGCCATAGGCTTATTAAAGACGATGGAAAAAGAAGGTCGAACAGCTAGTGATGAAGAAAAAGACATCTTGGCAGGCTATGTAGGTTGGGGTGGCTTGGCAGATGTCTTTGACGAAGAAAAAGAAGGACAGTGGCTAGAGGCAAGGAACTTCTTAAAGGAAAATCTCACAGAAAAAGAATACGAAGATGCCAGAGCTTCCACTCTTACCGCTTTTTATACACCAAATTTTGTTATAGAAAGTATTTATTCCACCCTATCCAAGATGGGCTTTAAAGAAGGAAATATATTAGAGCCATCCCTGGGCACAGGTAGATTTATAGGTAATCTTCCAGAAAGTATGGAAAAATCAAAAATCTATGGCACAGAGTTAGACCCCATCTCAGGAAATATTGCCAAGATTCTATATCCAAAAGCTAATATAGAAATTAAAGGCTTTGAAGAAACTAATTATTCCAATAATCTATTTGATCTTGCCCTAGGCAATGTTCCCTTTGGTGAATATAAGATAAATGATCGTGACTATGAGAAAAACAACTTCTTCATCCACGATTATTTTTTTGCCAAAACTTTAGACAAGGTAAGAGATGGAGGTATAATCGCCTTTATCACTTCTTCAGGCACCATGGATAAAAAGAATGAAGATGTAAGAAGGTACATCTCAGAAAGGGCGGAATTTCTAGGGGCTATAAGACTTTCCAACACCACCTTTAAAGGAGAAGCAGGAACAGAGGTTACTTCAGACATTATCTTTTTGAAGAAAAGGGATAGGCTCTTAAAGATAGACGAAGACTGGCAGAGTTTAGAAACAGATAACCAAGGCCTTACCTATAACAAGTATTTTGTAGAACACCCTGAAATGATTATGGGAAAAATGGAGGAAGTATCGGGACCTTTTGGCAAGACACTAACCTGTATTGATACAGAAGACAACTTAAAAGAAAAGCTAAAAGAAGCCATTTTAAACATTGAAGGGACCTATGAGGAAATGGAAAGGGAAGAAGTATTCCAAGAGGCAAAAACCCTACCGGCAGATGATAGGGTCAAGAATTTTTCCTATACCCTAATTGATGACAAGGTATATTTTCGAGAGCAATCCTTGATGTTTGAAAAAACCTTAAGTGAGAAGGATAAAAATAAGGTTAAGGCTTATATAACTGTAAATGATGCTCTAAGAGAGTTAATTGACCGCCAAAAATATGACTTCACAGATGAAGAAATAAAAAAATCTCAAGCTAAGTTAAATAGGGTTTATGATGAGTTTAATAAGGACTACGGAAGATTAAACAGTAGGGAAAACTCAAGGCTATTTAGGGAAGACAGCAATTACTCCCTCCTATCTTCCATTGAGAACCTAGATAAAGAGGGAAACTTTATCGGCAAGTCCGACATCTTTACAAAGAGGACGATAAAAAAGCAACAAGTTATTGACCATGTGGACAATAGTCAAGATGCTCTAATCCTATCTGTAAGCAATATGGGAAATATTAACTTCCCCTATATGGGAGATTTGACAGGTAAAGATCGAAAGACCCTTATAAATGATTTAAGAGGGGAAATCTTTTTAAACCTTGACAGCTACAATCCAAAAGATCTAGACCCCTTTAAAACCGCCTTGGAAGATGATGACTTTGCTAGAGCCTATGTAACGGCAGATGAATATTTGAGTGGCAATATTAGAAAAAAGATAGACGTCTTAAATTCCTATATAGAAAATATCGAAAAAGAACTCTCTCAAGAAGAAAGAAACAAGGTTGCCATAAGTTCGGACTACACTATTTACAGTCTAGAGGAAAAAGAAGCCTTAAGAGAGGAACTCAACCAGCTAAACTATCAAAAAGAAAAACTAAAAGAAGTTATGCCTAAGGCCTTGGAAGCGGGGGAAATTTCTGTTCGTTTAGGGGCTACTTGGATAGAGCCTGAAGTTTATGAAGAGTTTATGTTTCATCTTTTAAAGACACCAGGTTACGAAAGATATAATATCCACTTGAGATATACAGAAGTAACGGGAGAATGGAGAGTTGAGGGTAAAAGTTCGGATAAATCCAACGACCTTGCCAATCTAACCTATGGAACAAGTAGGGCTAATGCCTATCGACTGATAGAAGATACGTTAAATCTAAAAGAGACAAAGATCTATGATCGCTTTGAAGAAGATGGGAAAAAGGTATCTGTTCTAAACAAGGAAGAAACCATGTTAGCCGGACAGAAGCAAGAAATCATAAAGGACGAATTTAAGGATTGGATTTTTGAAGAACCAAATAGGCGTAATCGACTGGTTAATAAATACAATGAACTTTTTAATTCCACAAGACTTAGGGAATACGATGGAAGCAATTTAATCATGGAGGGAATGAATCCTGAAATTGAGTTAAGAGTTCATCAGAAAAATGCTATTGCCAGAAGTCTTTACGGAGGTAATACCCTACTAGCCCACGAAGTGGGAGCAGGAAAGACCTTTGAAATGATAGGTATTGCCATGGAAGGAAAAAGACTGGGGCTTCATAATAAGTCTCTATTCGTAGTTCCCAACCATATTACAGAGCAGTTTGGCAGGGAGTTTATGCAACTTTACCCAACGGCAAATATCCTTGTAGCTACTCAGGAAGATTTTCAACCAGCTAAGAGAAAGAGATTTTGTGCTCGTATAGCGACTGGCGGTTATGACGCCATCATCATTGGCCATTCCCAATTTGAGAAAATTCCCATGTCTAAGGAAAGACAGGAATATGAAATCCAAAGTCAAATTGATGAAATATTGGACTATATAGAAGAATATAAAAGGGATAGAGACCAAAGATTTACCGTTAAGCAATTAGAAAAGACCAAGAAAAAATTAGAAACCCGACTTAAGAAATTAAATGATGACTACAAAAAAGATAGTGTAGTTACCTTTGAAGAATTAGGTGTTGATAAGCTCTTTGTAGATGAAGCCCATGCTTATAAAAATCTCTATTTATTTTCAAAAATGCAAAATGTAGCGGGCATATCTAATACCGATGCTAAGAAGTCTTCAGATATGTTGATGAAATGTCGCTATATGGATGAAATCACCGACAATAAGGGGATTGTCTTTGCTACAGGAACGCCAGTTAGTAATAGTATGGCAGAACTCTATACCATGCAGAGATATTTGCAATATGACAGGCTTAAGGAAATGGGTTTAAATCATTTTGACTCTTGGGCCTCTACTTTTGGGGAAACTATAACCGCCATAGAACTTGCTCCTGAGGGCAACGGCTACCGAGCAAAAACTCGTTTCGCCAAGTTCTACAACCTTCCAGAACTTATGAATACGGTAAAGGAATTTGCAGATATTAAGACTTCAGATGTTTTAAATTTACCAGTACCAGAAGCCCACTATGAAACCATTAAGACGGAGCCAAGCCAAGAACAAATGCTTATATTGGAAAGCCTTTCTGAAAGGGCTGACAAGGTAAGAAACAAGCAGGTGGATTCAACTGTTGACAATATGTTAAAAATAACGGGAGATGGGAAAAAACTAGCCTTAGACCAAAGGCTTATGAATCCATTGCTACCAGACGATGAACATTCAAAAGTAAATACCTGTGTGAAAAACACATTTAGCATCTGGGATAAATATAAGAATCAAAGATCAACTCAGCTTATCTTTTGCGATATGTCCACACCAAGGTCTGATGAGTTTAATGTTTATGATGATATTAAGAAAAAGCTAATGGATATGGGTGTACCTGAAAGAGAGATAGAATATATACACTCTGCAAAAAACAACAAAGAAAAGGACGCTATTTTTGACAAGGTAAGAAAGGGAGAAATAAGAGTCCTTCTTGGCTCAACTCAAAAAATGGGTTCAGGAACCAATGCTCAAAACAAGCTTATCGCCATTCATGACCTTGATATACCATGGAGACCCGCTGATTTACAGCAAAGGGCGGGAAGAATAGTAAGGCAGGGCAATGAAAATAAAGAAGTGCATATCTTTCGTTATGTTACAGAAAATACTTTTGATGCCTATCTATTCCAAACTCTAGAAAATAAACAAAAATATATTTCTCAAATCATGACCAGTAAAACCCCTGTTAGAGTGGCAGAAGATGTAGATGAGGCAACCCTAAATTACGCTGAAATCAAAGCCCTTGCTACAGGCAATCCTCTAATTAGGGAAAAGATGGATTTAGATAATGAAGTATCTAAGTTAAAAATTTTGGAATCCAATTTTAAAACCAATAGATACAAGCTTGAAGATAAGGTCTATAAAGACTATCCCAAGGAGATAGAAAAACTAAAAATTCAAATAGAACATATTAACAAGGACATCTCAAACACAGAGAAATTAAATGAAAGCGAAAATAAGTTTACTTCTATTATGGTAGATGGGGTCAAAGAAAGTGACAAGAAACGAGCTGGGGAGTTACTTTTACAGAAAATAAAATCTCTAAAAGTGGGAGAAGACAAGGAAGAAAAGTTAGCGGATTATCGAAACTTTGAGATCTATGGTAAGTATAATTCCTTCTTTAATTCCTATACAGCGATTGTTAAAGGACAAGGAAAGTATTATGGAGAATTTGGTACGGATACCCTGGGAAATATAACCAGACTAGACAATATCTTGGATAAGCTTCCTGAAAGACTGGAAGACACAAAGACCAAGCTAGATACTGTTGAAAAGCAACTTGAAACGGCGAAACTTGAAATCCAGAAAGACTTTCCACAAAAAGATTTGCTCATGGAGAAAAACCTTAGACTCTTGGAAGTTAATAAATTATTAGACCTAGGTCAAAGGGAGGCAGAGGTACAGGCAGATCCTTTGCTTGATGAAGTAAAGGGAGAAATAATAAACTTTCTTAATAGAGAATATGAAGAGGAAAACACAGTAGAAGATTTTGATAGGCTCTTTCCTGACATAGAAAATATTGGCCTAGCCTATACGACTACACCAGATGAAAACCATGAGATACAAACCACGCTTGACCTTAAAAACTACAAATTAAATCAATATGTAGACAACACTTTAGTTTACAGCCAAGCCTTTACTTTTGACCCAGAAGATGCCAGTAGCACTAAGGAATTAGCCCAAATAGCTGCTCATATAGGTCTATGGGATTTTCAAGAACTTGTCTATGTAGATGAGGAGAATCTTAAAAGTGTTTTAGGTCTTGAAATAGATGATAATGGCAATTTCTATGACCCCCTTTCTAAGGACATGGATTTAGATGGAGTAATAGACCGATATGATGCTGATTTTCGAGATAATCAGGTACAGGAAATCGGAGACTTGAATGAAAAAGATAGGAATAAGAACTCAATACTAGAAAAAATTAATGAGTATAATGAGTATAAAGAACAAATTGAGCACAGAGATAATAAGAAAGAAAAATCACAAAATTTAGAATCCCAACTCAGAGAGGAGGGCGTTCGTGGAGCCTTGTAAAGAAGATGTAGGAATTAATAAAGGAGAAAAAGAATTTCTAAAATTCAAACAAGAAATTAAAAAATTAGATAGGAGCAATGAGAAGGTTTTTAAAGATATGGACATTAAGCTAGTAATAGCTAAGGTCTTAAATGAAGAGAGTTTTAAAATAATACAGGATATTTGGATTGAATTAGAAAATAAAAACCTTATTCATGAAATTTGCAAGGATATAGAAATAAGGATTAATGAAATCAACCAGTAAAGAAATCAAAAGAGGAGGAAATAATGAACTTACAGAAAGGCGATACGATAAGGACCAGTTTATCTGATAACACTATTGTTTTAGATATTGAAGACAATCGAGCCACACTATTTACAGGCAATCAGTTTGTAGTGGTAGGAGGTATAGACTTTAATGAAAAGAAAGGTATCTTTGAATGGCAGGGAGGAAGATCTGCCGATTCAATAGATAAAGTACCTTTAGTCAAGATTGACGACTTTAGAAAAATGAAAGACTTGCTTTCTGATTTAATGGACAATAGCTATGAGAACTTTGTAAAGGCCATGGTTTCAATTGAAAGCGGGATTGAAAACAAAGAAGCCCTACAAAACGCTTATGACAATTATATGAACGATGACATTATGGGATTAATTGACGATAATTTTGCAAAATATCTTGATGATTATTCATTAGAAAATGAGCAAAGTCAAGAGATAGAAAAAGAAGAAAGGGTTAGTAGTCCTATAAACAAAGAGGATAATAAAGTTTCAAAGGAGAAAGAAAATATGCCAGAGGAAAAAAAAGAAAAAGAAAGCCAAAGTATTACAGGGAATTTGACGGATGATCCCAAAATTTCAGAACATACTAGTAAAGACGGGAGAAACTTTAAAGTGGCCTCCTTTTCTATAGCCAGTAATGACAAAGATGGGAATGTAAAATTTACTAACTGCTATGCTTATGATAATAAAATTGAAAAAGTTGAAAATCTTAAGAAGGGAGACTTTGTTTCTCTTTTAGGAAAGATGCAAGTGTCACAATCTAAAGAAGGAAAAAGCTATGAAAACTTTAAAGTTTATGGAGTGAAAATTTTAAAAGAAAAGAAGAAAGAATCGGTGATTGGAAATATGAATAAATTTAAAGAAAAATCCAAGGTAAATAATAAAGGGGAAAGAAAAAATAAGGTAAAAGAAAATGAAATCTGATAAAATATATCTTATGGCTTAGATATATAATCATAATAATTGAAATAAAACTATAATATCATGTATATTTGAATTTTGAGAGGAGGGGTTCTCAATAGTACACAGGGAATTTGCAGAAGAAAATTATCTAGAGGCAATTTACATTTTATATAAAAACCATAGAGAAGTTAGAAGCATTGATATTGCAAACTATCTAGAGGTTGCCAGATCAACTGTTCATCAGATGTTAAGAAAGCTGGTAGACAAGGGCTATATCCTTTATGAAGAAGATAAAATAGTACGATTTACAGAAGAAGGAGAAAAGATAGCTAAGGGCATATACGAAAAGCATCTTTATTTGACAAAACTATTAATTGAAATTGGAATCGAGCAAAAACGAGCGGAGGAAGAAGCGTGCCAAATCGAACATATAATCTCTGAAGATAGCTTTCAAAAAATTAAAAAATATTTTGTCAATAAAATTTAAGATTTTAAAACAAGGTACATGTGAGGGAATCTTCACGTGTGCCTTGTTTTTTTATTGAAAGAAAATAAAAAATATAAAAAATTAATAAAAGCATAAAAAAGCGAAAGCTATTGATGCAAGTTACTGTATGCAAACTTACTCATAACTACTACACATAATGAAAGTAGAAAAAACCTCTGTACCTAATCAAAAGATTATTTATCCAATAATCTTTCAATATAAATCTGAAACATGAGATATTCTACTTGTAAATTTTAGAAAATGAAAAAGTTTTAGTGAGAGTACAACAAAACAAAGTATTGATATTAAGTATCAATTATAGTATAATGTGATTGAGTTAGGTGTGGCTAACACAAAATAAACAAAAACTCCTTTTAACAGAGAGTTAATTTTTGCAAAGAGGTGTGATATGTCAAAGTGGTTTGAATGCATTAATAAAGATACATATAAGGAAAACAAAAAAGCTAATCTTTTTATCTTTCCTTTTGCCGGAGGTGGTGTCTCTGTCTTTAGAAAATGGGGAGATCAATTTAACAATATAGGAGTTTATGTTGCTCAATACCCTGGAAGAGAATCTAGATTCGGAGAAAGAGCAATAGACAATATAGAGGAGTTAGTGTATGAGCTATTTTACAGTTTAAGAGAAAACCTGGATACCCAAACACCATACTATCTATTTGGTCATAGCATGGGTACAAAGATTGTTTATGAACTGACATTAAGGATAAAAGAAAGCGACTTACCAAACCCCAAAGGAATAATTATATCTGCTGGTCGTGCGCCTTGTTACAAGGAGCCAAACCCTATATATCACCTTGATGATGAAGGATTTATAGAAGGATTAAGAAGATATGACGGAACACCAGATGAAATTTTAGATAACAAAGATCTAATTAGCATATTTCTTCCGACTCTAAGAGCAGATTTTATTATAGATGAGGATTATCAAGATAAAAAATATGAAAAAGTTGATAGCAACATCCTTGGTTTGATGGGGGACATTGACGAAGAAATGAAGTTGGATGAGTTATTGAAATGGTCGGAATATACAACTAAAAGCTTTTCGTATAAATATATTCCAGGTAAGCATATGTTTGTTAATACTTCTGAGAATAACGTAATAGAAGCTATAAAAGAATTTGTTGGCTTAGATGAAAGTTTATAAGATTGAACTTTTAACGAAAGATGACTTTTATAAGTTTGGAAAATTAGATGAAAGATTCTATTTTTATGACGTCATGTTAGTTGTGGCTAACACAAATGAAATTAAAATTAGAGATCTTGAGAGATGGCTAAGTAAGAGCGAAATAAAAAGATCGAAATCTTACGTATCTGAAATTGCAAAGATAAATTTTGTGATATCCAGAGTCATTGTAAACATCGCCTTTAAAGAAATTCTTAAAGCCGACATTGAAAATCTTAACTTTCAAAGAGACAGTAACAACAAGCCTTTCATAGAAAATCCGCAAGGGATTAAATTTAATATATCTCATACAGATGGATGTGTGATAGCGGGATTTTCAAAAAGAGAAATAGGTGTAGATGTAGAAAAAATCAATAAAAGATTTAGCTTTCAAGATATTTTAAAAGAGTGTTTTGTAGAAAAAGAAATAAATCTAATTAGAAATAAACATACACTGTTTTTTAAGTATTGGACTGCAAAAGAAGCATACTTAAAATGGGAAGGCAGCGGTCTATTAAGAGACCCAAAAGAAATAGAAATACTTTATGCGGATGAGAGTTTGATAAAAATCAGAGATAAAAAGATTAAAAAAGTCAAAACGTTAAAACCCATTGAATTATTTAAAGATTATGTAGGTGCGCTTTGTACATCGGAGGAAATATGAATATAGAGTTAAAAGAAAAGTTAGAAAAATTCTATGATGAAAATGTCTGGGAGCATATAACAATAGGTGAGTTTATAAGTGAGTGTGCAAACAAATATGGAGACAAAATAGCTGTAGTAGATGATGAAAAGGAATACTCGTACAAAGATCTGGAGGCATCGTCCATTAGATGTGCAAATGGACTTTTGAAGGTGGGTTTTAAGCCTGGAGATAAAATCGTATTGCAACTTCCTAACTGCTATGAGTTTATTGTAATAATGTTTGCCATGTTCAAAATAGGTGTGATACCAGTATTGAGTCTACCAGCTCATAGAAAAAATGAAATAAAGGGAATTATCGAAAAATCAGAAGCAAAAGCTTATATATCGATGGATAAGTATTTGGGGTTTTCATATGTGGACATGATTCGTGACATAAGAAGAGAATTACATCATAGCATTGAGGTTTATATTCTTGGCGATAGTCAAGAGTATAAAAATTTTTTAATATTAAACGATAATATAGATCAATTAAAGCAGAAAAAATTAGATTACAAAACTCTTTGCCTGCTACTACTGTCAAGTGGAACTACCGATACTCCTAAGTTAATTCCAATCAGAGACTGTGAATTGCTTTGTGCGGCAAGGGACATAGGTAATAGACTGTGCTTTTCATCAAAAACAAAATATCTTGTATCTCTAAGCATATCTCACAAATTTGCTTTAGCATATCCAGGAATCATAGGTACATTTTACTATGGAGGAGAAATAATTTTGTGTAAAACCTCTAGTCCTGATGAAATATTGTCAAAAATAGAATATACAAAACCAACAGTTACAGCTTTAGTTCCTACTTTGGCTAATTTATGCATTGAATACCTCGCACATGGAAATTTTGAAAATTCAACATTAGAAGTATTACAAATTGGAGGTTCAGTCTTAAATGGGAGAAATGCAAAGGAAATTGAAAATAAGTTTCGTTGTCCAATTTCCCAGCTATATGGCATGACGGAAGGGCTTGTTACTTGCACTCAAGCAGATGATGAGGTAGAAATAAGGCATTATACGCAAGGAAAACCCGCTTCGATTTACGATGATGCTAAAATCGTTAACGAGGAAGGTAAATGTGTTGCTGACGGAGAATTTGGAGAACTATGCATAAGAGGACCCTATACTATCTATGAATATTACAAGCTAAATGAATTCGAGAATAATAAGCTCATTGATTCAGAGTTATATTTTAAAACTGGGGACAGGGCTCGAAGATTGCCAGACGGAAATTATCAAATAACTGGAAGATTGGATCAGATTATAAATAAAGGCGGAGAGAAAATCAATCCTTCAGAATTGGAGAATTTATTACTTGAACGAGAAGACATTGCTGAAGTGCGAATTATAGGCGTACCCGATAAGATTTTAGGGCAAAAAATTTGTGTTTTCATACTTAAAAAAAACGAAGACATAGATTTAATTGATTTAATTTCATTTCTTAAGAAAAAGAATTTAGCTGAATTCAAAATGCCTGATATGCTAAAAAAATTACAAGAGTGGCCATTGACGGGGACAGGAAAAATTAATAAGAAAGAACTATTGAAGCTGGCTATGTATGATTAATAAGAGGTGCTAAATTATGTGTAAGAATAATTCTATTGTTGAGAAATTAAAAAGTGATATTTGTTCATTATTGTCTATTAAAGAGATTAATGAGTTTGAAAATTTGGTCAAATTAGGAATATCTTCTATAAATGTAATGAGTATTGCGAATAAGTTAAGAAGACAAGGTTTGGCCGTATCTTTTGGACAACTGATGCAAAATCCATCATTATCTAACTGGAAATTAATTATCGAAAGTGCAGAAAAAACGGAAATTGATTTAAATCTAATGGATATAAATCAAAGAGCTATGAAGAAGCAAAGATCTGAATTGACGGACACTCAGTACGCATATTTAATTGGACGAGATTCTCAAGGAGTTAGTTGCCATCTATATTTTGAGATTGATGGTGAAGGAATTAATCCTAAAAAGTTGAATAAAGCTTGGAACATTCTGCAATACAGACATCCAATGCTTAGAGCTAGATTTACAGACGATGGACATCAAGAAATTTTAGAAGAGTTATATAGTAAAAGCATAGAGGTTTTTAACCTGTCTGAAAATAATGAAGAAGAAGTAAAGGCTGAACTCAAAAATATAAGAAACAATATGTCTCACAGAAAACTAAAAGTCAAAGAAGGACAGGTTGCTGATATCAAACTCGCTTTGCTTCCTATGGGCAAACACAGGATATTTTTTGATATAGATTTGCTTGTTGCTGATGTAATGAGCGTGAGCATATTACTTAGAGAATTATCGAAGATTTATTCAGGTTTGAACCTTGAGATATTAAATGAGCTAACTTTTGTTGATTATATTAATAGCGTTGAAAAATCAAATAAGAAAAATAAGGAGGACAAAGAGTTTTGGGAAGCTAAAATTAATTCCTTTGAAATAGAGAGACCAAATCTTCCTATCAAAACACAACCTGAACAAATTAAAGAAACAAGATTTACAAGAAGAAAAAGAATTATTGATAGAGAAGATTGGGAGAAAATTAAAGAAATAGCAGCCACATATAAAACCACTCCATCAATGGTACTTTTAACCTGTTACACATTAGTCTTAGAAAGATGGTGTAATCAAGATAAATTTTTTATAAACATTCCTCTATTCAATAGAGACCTTGAAAACGAAAACCTTAAAAACATGGTTGCGGATTTCACAACATTATTATTGGTTGAGCATGAAACATTAAAGGATGATTCTTTCGTAGAAACATTAAAAAGAACTAACAAAACATTTTTAGAAAATGCTTCCCATAGTTTATATAATGGCGTTCAGGTTCAAAGAGATATATCAAAAATCCAAGGATCAAGTGTCAATGTGGCACCTGTTGTTTTTGCGTGCAATATTGACTATCCCCTTGAAACAGAAATATTGAGAAACAATTTAGGCAGGATAGAGTACATGATTTCTCAAACGCCAGGAGTATGGCTGGATTTTCAAAGCTACATAAATGATGGTAATTTGATTCTTTGTTGGGATTCAGTAGATGAGCTTTTCCCAGAAGGAGTACTTGATGATATGTTTGAGTCATTGAATGCTCTTCTGAAATCTTTAACAGATGAATCAAGTTGGAGCAATAAGGTAGATGTACTTCCTGATAATCAGAAAAAAATAAGAAAGCAGGATGTAGAAAGCATTTTACCTCTAAAGTTTCCTGATGAAACTCTATATGACGGTTTTGTAAAAAATGTAAATAGAAATCCTGATAAACTCGCTGTTATAGATTCTGAAACCGGAGAGGAGCTAACATACAAACATCTTTACGAGATGTCTTTAAAAATAGCGCATTATTTGATTAAAAATGGAGTAAAAAAAGGGGACTATATAGGAATAACACTTCCAAGGGGAAGCAGACAAATTGTAGCTATATTTGGGATTCTTTTTGCTGGGGCGGCTTATGTCCCTATTGGAATTACACAGCCAAACGAAAGAAGAAGTAAAATCTACTCTCAAATTGGAATTAAACATATTATTAGTGATTTAAGAACTAGCGAAGAATGCTCCTTAAAAGAAGAAGACGTAACAGTTTTAGATTTTGACCAAGGAATATCTAATGAAGGAATGTTAGAAAAGATAATAACTATAAGTCCTTATGATAGTGCTTATATTATCATGACATCAGGAACGACAGGAGTCCCTAAAGGCGTTGAGATAATGCACACCAGTGCCATAAATACATGTGTAGATTTGAATGAAAAATATAAAATAAATGACAAAGATACAGTGCTTATGGTATCAGCCATTGATTTCGATCTTTCAGTTTATGATATTTTCGGCATACTCCATGCAGGTGGCACTATAGTAACAACAAGTGAAGATAATTATAGAAATCCAGACGAATGGATAAAATTGATTAATGATTATAAGGTAACGATATGGGACTCTGTACCCATACTATTTGACATGCTAGTAACTATGGCTGAAGGCAAAAATATAAACTTGCCATTTAGAGTTGTCATGCTTTCAGGCGATTGGATTGCCATAAATCTACCTGAAAGGTTTTACAAAATAAGTGATTATAAAAATTCTGTTGTTGTAGCCATGGGCGGTGCAACAGAAGCTTCTATTTGGTCAAATTATCTTAATTTACCAAGACAAATACCTGAGAAATGGATTTCTATACCATATGGGAAAGCACTTAAAAACCAAGTTTATAAGGTAGTAGATGAGATGGGCAGAATTTGCCCCAACTATGTGAAAGGTGAACTCTTAATTGGCGGAGTTGGAGTAGCTAAATGCTACCATGGCGATGAAGAGCTAACTAAGAAAAAATATTTTGAAGAAGACGGGATTAGATGGTATAGAACTGGGGACAATGGAAGAACTTGGAACGATGGTACAATTGAATTTTTAGGCAGAAAAGATACACAAGTCAAGATTAAAGGGCATCGTATAGAACTGGGAGAAATTGAGGATGCTATTAGAAAATATGATGGGGTTGACAAGGCAATTGTTGATTTTGTTGAAAGAGGTGGAAGTAAGCATCTAGTTGCTTTTGTAAAAAGTAATTTAAGTGTAAATAAGGTGGTTGATTGTTCGGATTTAATAAATAACGATTTGTCTTTTATAGTAAAGCCGGAAACAACTTCAATAGACGAGACAGAATTACAAAACAAGGAAATAGACAAAATTGTCATTAAGACCATCATAGATATTTTTAGAGATTATGATATTGACTTCTCAAAGAGAAGTTATTCAATTGAGGAAATATTTCGAATAGTGGATTGTTCAGATTCAAACAAGGTTATAATCGAAAAATGGGTTAAAGAACTTGAAGAATTTAATTATTTAATGAGCAACAACGGAAGATACAAAAAGAATGATTCTGTTTCAGAATGGACTGTAAACTCAGAACACGTACAATCGTTTGAACGATTTGCAAAGGAGTTAGAACCTGAGTTTTTGGATATTTTAAAAGGCAATAAAGACCCTATAGAGGTTTTTTATAGAGAAGATGATAAGTTTTCTTTAACAAAGTTACTTAGAAACCTTACAGGTTACGAGGAGTCCATAAAAAGTATAATAGAAACTTTAAAAAACTATATAGATAAGAATCCTAATGAGAAATTAAGAGTTCTAGAGTATTCCACAAGGAACGAAGAAACAACAGAAGAATTATTTAATGAGTGTAAAGATTTTGTTGATGAATATGTTTATGTTGACAATTCTATCTATTTCGAGAAAGGGCTGTCAAATCTTAAAGAAAGCAGCAAGTTTAAGTATGTGGTTTTTAAAAATGATTTAAAGAGTTCTTTAGAAGAAGATTATTTTGATGTGGTAATTACGTTAAATTCAATTCATAGAAGTAACAATCCTCAGAAAAGATTGAAAGAGCTAATAAGTTTGGTAAAGCCAAAAGGATTATTGCTTGGAAATGAGATTAACATATTAAATTCACTTCCCTTAATAACTGCAAATATACTAGATAAAGAAAACTTTAAATGTAATAAAAAGTTTAATATAGACGTAGGTAATAATGAGACATTGTATGAAAGTAATGCAGAAAAATTAACCAAGGCAAATTTTAATACATTTATTATCCAAAAAACAAAATATAGTAAGGTTTCTTTTGACAATCTTAAGAGATATTTATTTGAAGAGATTCCGAATTATATGGTTCCAACTTATTTTTATAATGTAGACGAAATTCCATTAAATAAAAACGGTAAAGCGGATCGAAAAAGATTGAAAAAGAATTCATATAACGATCAGGGAAGCTTGAAGACAAGCGCAGAAGTAAGAACAAAAGTCAGAAGCGATAGAGAAGAATTGCTTTTAAACATTTGGAAAGAATCTTTAAACAAAGAAGATATAAGCATAAATGATAATTATTTTTCTTTGGGTGGAGATTCATTAACTGCAACAACCATCGTTGGAAAGGTTAGAAATAAACTTGGAATAGAAATTTCCATTAAAGATATTTTTAAAAACTCATCAGTAGCTTCTCTATCAAAATACATTGATGAAAATCAAACAGATAGAAACAGTAACAACTTTAAAAGTATAGTTCCAGACAAAGAAAATCTATATAAACCATTCCCGTTAACAGATATTCAAATGGCTTATTGGATTGGAAGGCAAGGGGCATATGATTTAGGAGATGTATCCACTCATTGTTATTTTGAGTTTGATTGTCTAAATTTAAATATAAATAAAATTCAAAAATTGCTAAATGAATCCATAGCTTTTAACCCTGCTCTCAGAACAATAATATTAAGGGGTGGCGAACAACAAATTTTGAAAGAAGTACCATATTTTTTAATAGATATCAACGATTTAAGTGGGCTTGATTATGAAGAGTGTAAAGATGCTTTGTTAAATATTAGAGAAAGTCTATCGCATAGAGTTATAGATTTAAGTAAATTCCCGACGATAGACTTTAAAATTGCAAAACTAACAGAGAGTAGATTCCGTATGTTTATAGGGATTGACAATACAATTCTTGATGGAATCAGTATGATTCAATTTCTTAAAGAGATAAAATCAAGATATGATGGGTCCTTTGCTCAAGAAAACATAGACGTAACATTCAGAGACTATGTTTTGTATAAAAGAGAGAACGACAGAGTTAATTATGAACGCGATAAATCTTATTGGATAAATAGAATAGACTCATTTCCTGATGCCCCCAAGCTAACTTTTATGAACAAAGAAAATAAAAATTCTCTTCAAAAATTTGCTAGAGAAAAAGATGTAATTGAAGGAGAAACTTGGTTAAAGATTAAAAACATTTCAAGAAAGAATGAGATTACACCGACAGCATTATTACTTTCTATGTTTTCAATTATATTAAGCGAGTATAGCAATAAAGAGAGTTTTCTTATAAATATGACTCAATTTATAAAGGAAGACGTCCACCCACAAATTCATAATATAATGGGGGATTTTACAGATCTAAATTTACTTGAAATAAAATTAGAAAAAGATATCACCGTTATTGAGAATGCAAAACGAATTCAGAAGCAGCTAGTTACAGATATGGGATATTCGTCATATAGCACTATAGATCTCTTAAGAGAAATTAGAAGAAAGAAACAATTAAAAACTATAGCACCGATAGTTTTTACGAGTACCCTAGGTATAAAAAGCAGCCGTAATCAAGACTTTCTGGGCGATCTGAATTTTGGATTAAGCCAAACTCCGCAAATATGGTTAGATCATCAAGTTTTGGAAATTGATGGAAACTTATTATTAGTGTGGGACTATGTTAAGGGGCTATTTGATAGCGCGCAAGTGAATGATTGTTTTAAGAATTACGTAAATATGATTAAAGAGTTTTCCCTTAATGAAACAAAGCGAATTAAAGATTTTACTAAATTGAATAGAAATCTAAAATTAAATAATGAAGACAAAAATGTTGCGGATAAGAAAAATATTGAGCCTATCTATATAGAAAGAAACCTAGGTGAGAAAAAAGAGATAGATAAAACAAACGAAAAACACCCTTATAACGCCGAGCTGGAAAAGGAAGTAAAAAATTTATGGAGAGAAGTATTAGGACTAGATGAGATAGGGATTGAAGATAACTTTTTTTCCTTAGGTGGAACTTCCCTGAATATGATTCAACTTTCAAATAAAATCTTAGAAAGATATAACTATCAGATTGACTTTGGCGAATTTTTAGAAAACTCAACAATATATAATACCGTATTAAAAATTAGTGATTACTTGGAGAAAGAATAATGAAGGAAAATATGAGATTAAAGGCAATCGTTTGTGGGTCTACTTTTGGACAATTATATATGAGAGCAATAAGCATGAACGATAATCTTGAGCTTGTAGGAATATATGCAAAAGGTAGTATGCGATCCATAGATTGTTCAAAAGTTTATAATGTACCTTTGTTTACTGATTTAGATGCTATTCCTGATAATATTGATATTGTGTTCGTTGTAATAAAATCAGGGGTTCTTGGGGGAGAAGGAACAGAGATTTCTAAATATTTTTTAAAAAAGGGAGTCAATGTAATGCAAGAACATCCAATAAACCATAATGAAATTTCCGAATGTTATAAAATAGCTAGAATAAATAATGTTTTTTATAAAGTTGGTAATTTATATCCATATTTAGAAAACATAAAAAAGTTTTGCGAAGCAAGCCATTACCTTAATGTTCACGATACATTTCTATACGGGAGCGTTTTATCGTCTTCTCAAGGATTATATGGTCTTTCATCCATCTTAACTAAATCGCTTAACAATCCTCGAAACTATACAGTAGAAAAACTTGAAAGTATTCAAAGATATCCATTTAATAGTATCAGAATTTCAAATGGAAGATCAGATGTTCTCATACAAGTTCATAATGAAGTCTCCGATAAAGATCATAATAATCATATGCATTTGTTGCATAGGATTATATACTTCTTTAATTCAGGAAGGCTAGAACTTAATGATACTTTTGGAGCTGTAATTTGGAGAAGTCGAATGAACATTTCAGACGCTATGGCATATCAAATTGGAGATAAGCGAACCGATACATTAATGCAAATGAACTTGATTTTAACTGATGAAAAAGTAGAAAGATATTCTTATCTATTGGAAAAAACATTTCCAGAATCCATAAAAAGAGAGATAGATGAATTTATTGAAGAAATAATAAATCATAAGATGAATATATTAGATTTACAAAGAGAGTTATTAATTTCGGAAAAATGGAGCGATTTAAGCAAGGAAATTAAATTTCCTAAATTAGTTGAATTTGATGTAAAGTATACCAATCACATAAAAGGCTTAAATTCTTTGAGGTGAAGAATGGGAAAAATTAAAAAACTTAACGATTTGCAGGTATTTAATTATTTAAAAAGTTTAAAAGAAAAAGGTATTTGTCTTTACATGGAAGAAAAAAACCTTAAGTATAAAATTAAAAAATCTGTTATATCGCATGACGTTTTAAATGAGATTAAGAACAATAAAGAACAGATTTCTAATTTCCTACTATATATAAAAGATAATTATGTAGATTTAAGTTCGATGCAATTGGCATATATGGCAGGGCAATCAAAAAATCAAATTTTAAATAAAGTAAATGCACATTATTACATTGAATTTTCGAAAGAAAATATTGATGTAGCAAAATTAGAAAATGCTATAAATGTCTTGATACAACAAAATGACGCTCTTAGAATGATAATATTGTCAACAGGCCAAGGAATAATACTTAATAAAATGCCTAAATATAAAGTTCAAACATATAATCTAGCTAGGGAGGAGGACAAATTAAATGCAAGAGAAAATTTATCTCGTAAAATATACGGTTATGATTACTGGCCTATGTTTACTATTATAGTTGGCAAAAGCAATAACTCTGATGATATCTTACACTTTAGCTTTGATTGCTCAATATTGGATGCCTGGTGTGCTGGAAAATTAATCAATCATCTTTTCAATATATATTCGGGGCAAAAGTTGGAAAAGGCTAAATATGACTATAAAGATTATATTCATGATCTTGAAAGTTATAGGATAAAAAACCAAAAAACACTCCAAAAAGCAGAAATGTATTGGGAAAACAGGATCTTGGATATTAGTGACGGTCCGAAATTAGCTTATAAGAAAAATTTTCAAGATCTTGATTCAACGACATTTGTTAGACAAGAATATACTTTTGAAAAAGATATAGTAACCGCACTTGAAAGATACTCTAGGCTTCAAAAAGTTACACTAACATCTGTTGTAATGACTGTATATATGAAAGTTTTATCAGACCTGAGTCGTCAAAAAGACTTATCTATAAATATTACGATATTTGGAAAACTACCTTTAAACAGTAATATTGATGATGTTTTAGGCGAATTTACCAATATTGGATTGATTGAATACATAGATAAGCAAGATAATTTCATAGAAGCAGTAAAAAATACTCAGAATCAAATATTTAAAATACTTGAATTCAGAGCTTATGATGGAGTAAATATTTTAAATAAAGCAAGGAAAACAGGGTTAGGAAAAGAAAGGTTTTTCCCAATTGTTATGACATGTATGATTGGCGAGAACTATACTTCAATTTTAAATGGATTTAAAGAAGAGTGTTCTTTGAGTCAAACACCACAAGTTATATTGGATCATCATGTAAGAATAATAGATAACGAGATGAAAATTTCATTTGATTATATAAAGGAACTATTTGACTATAGTTACATAAATAAAATTATAGAAAATTATAAACAAATCATATTTCAAGTCTGTGGGGGAGATTTTTAAGGAGGAGATTGATATGAAAGAACAGGTCGACTTTATACGTGTGCCATGTGAGAAAAAAGATAGTTTAATATATGCTAGACCTTTAATGATGAAACAAGATGATAACGGCTTGCATTTAGAAACAATAAAAGGGATTGAAGATAAGCATATACAAGATAGAACATATATTGTTAAGAAATTTATAAAAAGTCTACTCTTCAAAGTAAATGAAAAATCCATAAACTTAGATGAAAGAAACAGCAGAATCATTAATTATTGGGAAAAATATATTATGGGATTCAAGGAGACCGAATTATTAAATAAAAAAGTAGAAAGCAATTCTTTAATGAAAACATTAAATGAGAAAGTAAATCTATTTATAGATATTTTAGAAGATAATGATAATAAATACTACTTATTGTTAGATAAAAAAATATCTCCCGAGGCTATTAGTTTTAATAATTCTAATATAAAAGAATACTATAAAGAAGTTGTTGAAGAAATCAACTCAACCATTGCAAAGGGTGCAGGAAAAGTCGGAATAGTAAATCCTGGGCAAGGTGTATTTTTACAATGGTTATTAAAAAACCTTAACGAAGTAGAGCAAGTAGATTTAATAGGTGGGACTTCATTAACTAACTCTTACTTAAAAGAAAAATATAAGAATATTAATTTTTCAAAATGGAAGTTTCTAGGCGATTCTATTTCCGGAGAAATGGTTGGAAAATATGACTATCTATTTATGGCAAATGTAGGTCATCAGTTTAAAGATATTGAATTAACGATTAATTTATTGAGTCTGACTTTAAATGAAAATGGAATTTTGTATTTGACGGATTTTATTAATATGGATCCGATTTCAGTGCTATTAGCTATATTTTTTCAAGAGCAATACTTATGTATAAATAATAAAACACGCAATGAATTTTTTTACAATATAAATTATCTTGAAACAATTTTTAAAAGCATGGATATCATTGCTGCTGAGAGTAATATATCAATTAAAGATGATACATTCTGTGCATCTATAAAAATAAAAAGTGATTTCAAGTCTGGAATACAAAAATTTTTAAAGAATAACAACCTTATGGAAGATAGTATAGTTGTTACATTAAATGATGGCATTGACTTAAACAAAATAAATATAGATCCTCACACAAAAGAAATTGAACTTCAAGAAGTAAACTATAAAAACATAAATAACTATTATAGAAAATTAGAGAAATTAAGTAAATTATGGCAAGATAACTTAGGAATTCAAAAAGGAATAGATGAAAATTCAAATTATTTTAAATTAGGAGGGGATAGTTTACTTGCTACAAAATTAATTTTGAGCATAAAAAAGGAATTTGATTTTGACCTAAGTCTTTCAGATATATTTTCTAATGCTAACTTTAAGGATATGCTAGCCTTAATTGAAGAAAAAGAATATAACAGTGATGAAATTATTGAGGGAGAAATATGATTGGCATAATCGGTGCAAACGGCGATGTAGGAAGCTTATGCTATAAACTATTGTCAAATTATGGCGTTAAAAACATTAAAGTTAGTTTTAGAAATAATAAGCCACTTAACAATAGTTTCAAGAATTCTTGCTATATAGATTTATCTGATAAAAAATCTTGCTTTGAGTTTGTAAAAAATTGTGACTCTATTATAAATTGTTCCTATTCTAATAAGAAAGGTATTAAAAATCTATTGGAGGCAGTAGAATATGTTGGCGGAAAGCTTGTTGATTTAACACATTACGAAGATATTGAATTACCAGAAATAAATAAATCATTAATATGTCACGGAGTAGGAGTTTCTCCTGGTCTATCAGAAGCTCTTCCAGTCATAATTTCCCAAAAATTTGATTACGTGACTGACTTAGCTTTGTACTATGTCGTATGTGACAAATTTTCATATTCATCAGCTAAATCATACTTGAATTATATAAATGGCAAAAACATTTATCCAATGACTGAAATAAAAAACAGAAAATTACAAGTTATAGATAAACAAAAAATTCACCAAAAATTTAATATGTTTGCAATGAATTTAAACATGATATCATATATGGATTTCAGAACATTACGACTTAGCAGAAAATTAGGTTTAAAAAACGCAAGTTTTAGTATCTGCATGCCTGAAGGAGAAACTTATAGATTTTTGATGAATGGAAAATTTAGAAAGGCAGCTTCAGAAAACGATATAAAAAAACTCATTGAAGCGTCTGAAAAAGATACAAGAAACATAGACTCAAATTGTTGCATTTTGCTTGATATAAAAGGAGTACTTAGTAATCACATATTAAAAAAATGCATGATTTTGAAAGGCGATTCCTCTTTAGAAATAACATCTTCTGTAGCTGTTGCAACTGCAATATTGCTACTTAAGGAAAATAATATGCATGGGATATTTGATATGTTGTCGTTTGGAGAGTCTAATAAAATATTAGATATACTATTGAGGGTAAATAAACATCTATACTATGAGATTATTGACGATACATCACTTTCAGAAATTAGAGTATCAGAGGGAGAAATATAAGTGAGAAACAATGTATTAAATGTTATAGTATGTGGATCTACTTTTGGATCATATTATGTAGAGGCAATAAACAGAAATAGCAAAGATTTCAAAATTTCTGGCATTTTTGCAAAGGGAAGTGTCAGGTCTAAGAATTTGGCAGATAAATATAACATACCACTTTATACAAATTTAGAGGATTTACCTGATGATATAGATTTAGCTTGTGTAATATTGAGATCAGAAGGGGTTGGAGGAGAAGGTACGGAGATATGTCACAAACTTTTGAATAAAAAAATCAATGTTATTCAAGAGCAACCAGTATATTATAATCATCAACGAACATGCTTGGAATTAGCTTTAGACAATAGAGTTGTTTATATGACAGCAAACATATTCTCGCACTTTGAGAATATACGAAGTTTTATTGAATATTCTAAAGCTATAAAGAAACTTTCCAAACTATTATATATAAATGCTTCTTTTTCTGTGCAGGTATCGTATACAGCCATTGATATATTAATAATGGCGGGTGCATATGGCAAGCTAGATATTAAAAAAGTCGAATGGGATTCCTGTACCCAGCCATTTGACATATTGTACGGTAAACTTGGGGATATTCCCATAAATATAGAATATAATAACAGATTTAATCCTGAGTATCCAGATTATAATATGCATCTTATGCATAAAATAGATTTTTATTTTACTGATGGGACTCTATCGTTGAATGATACATATGGGTGTGTTTCATGGAGACCGCGATCATATGTTAAGTTCAACAATTATAACAATTATCTAAAGGATGAGCTAGCATATATAAATTTATTTGAAGGGTACCCCTTAAGTATAAATGATATATATAGTCAAATATGGATAGATGCTATTACTAAAGAAATTTTAGAAGCAAAGAATTATATTATCAATGCACGTATGAACAGCAGTAGAGTTAATAGGGAACTAATTGTATCAAAAAACTGGAAAACTTTACAAGATGCAGCAGGATATGCAAAGATTACTGATGAAAATATAAAAACATTTAAACAATTCTGCGATATACACTCTTTATACAATAATGGAAGGAGATAATTAAATATGAGCAATTATTCTAAACAGTTAATTGAAAAATGTAAAAAAATGGGGGTTGATCTATACATTCAAGATACTAAACTAAAATACAGAACTTTAAAAAAAGATTTGCCGGAATCTTTATTAAAAGAATTGAAAGAAAATAAGAGAGATATAATTAATTATTTAAAACAAGAGGAAAATGTCGATTTAAGAATTGAAAATGAAAAATTCCCACTATCCGATATACAGTCAGCTTATTTACTAGGGAGAGGCGATGGCTATGAATATGGAAATACATCTTGTCACATATATCAAGAGTTTTTATATCCTAATTTAGACACTGAAAAAGTAGAACGAGTCTGGAATGCTTTAATTCAAAAACATGATATGTTAAGAGCTATTATTTACAAAGATGGTTTTCAAAAAATACAAGACAGTGTTCCACATTATAAATTGATGAAGGAATCTACTGAAAGCATTAGAAGGAAGTTAGAAAATAAAGTTTACGAGGTTGAACAATGGCCTATGTTTGATATAGGAGTTTCTGAAAAAGAAAAAAACTCTATTCTACATTTTTCGATGGATTTTATGATAGCTGATTGGTCAAGTATTTGGAAATTACTGAAAGAATTTGAGAACATATACTTTGATTTAAACATAGAGAAAGGCATAAATTTCAAGCCAAATATTTCTTTTAGGGATTATAGAAAAAAAGAAGACGAAAAGAAAAATTCTGATAACTATAAAAAATCATATCAATATTGGAAGGAGAAAATAACTGAAATAGATGGTCCACCAGAATTATATATAAATACTACTTACAATCGGGAAAAACCTTCTTTTAAGAGATTTAGTCTTTGTATAGAACCAAATAAATGGGAAAATTTAAGAAAAATGACAAGAGAATATGGTTTAACTCCAACAGCTGTAGTTTTAGCTGCATATGCTGTTATTCTGCAAAATTGGAGCTATTCTAAGGACTTTAGCTTAAATTTAACAATATTTGATAGAAAAGAGGTTGCTGAATCACTTGACAACTTGATTGGCGATTTTACAAGTACATCTATACTATCAGTTAAAGAAACGGATAGAAGTTTTTATGAGTTTGCGAAAAGTATAAATAAGCAATTATTTGAAAATCTTGACAATTCAATTGTTTCTGGTGTTGAAGTTTTGAGGCAAATTTCAAAATTAGATGATGCTAGAAATTTTATTTTACCTTATGTTTTTACAAGTGCAATAGGGTTGATAAAAGATAGGCTGATTGGAGTGTATCAGTATGGCATAACCCAAACTCCTCAAGTGTTTATAGATTGTCAAGTTATGGACACTAACTTAGGCTTGCAAATAAATTGGGATGTAAGAGAAAACGTATTTAATCTAAAAATGATTAAATTAATGTTTAAATGTTTTGAGGAGATTTTAAATAATTTAGCTACAAATAAAGACACTTGGGGAAATTCTGTTTTTAACTTGTTATATGATACGAATATTGATGAAACCTATTATATTGGGAAACACTGCTTAGATAGACAAACTACAATTGAAGAAATATTGAATAGTTTAAAAATTTATAAAAATAAAGCGATAATAGAGAGCCAAGAAAAAGTATTAAGTTATTCAAGCGTATATGACATATATCTTAAAATAAGAAACAATTTAAAACTTGAAAAGTATTCCGAGAACAAAGTTATCATATTCATAGTAAATAGTAAGATAGAGGCTATGATTTCAACCTTATTAAGCACACTATTGAATATTAATTCGATTATAATATTCAATATAACAGCTAAAGAAAGTGAAAAAACATCGATAAATATATGTAATGTCGATGAGAAAAAAGATATACAATGCGTATATGGAGAAAGAATTGAAGCTTGTTTGGTAGAGAAATATATAGATGAAGTTCATTGTAATAAACTGAATTCAGATAAAAATCACATTATTTTATGTTTAAAAGAAAACGAAATATTAAAATCTAAAAAATATATTAACGTTGAGGACTTAATAGAAAAAAATAAAAATCATAGTAAAGTCTATGAATTCTCTGAAGACGATCAATATCTTGATTTTAAAAGTAATTCGCTATATAAAACTATTATTAATTTAATAGGAATTGTTCGTACTGGAAGTACAATGACATTTTTGGACGACAAATCAGAAATGTCTGGAGAAAAGATGCATGATGTCGTAAAAAAGCATAAGATTAATATCTTAGAACTGGATAATGAATCAGCAAAGATGTACATTAATTATTTATTTAAAAATGGTATAAATTCAATTAGTGATTTGAGGACAATAATCATAGCAGATGAGAACGTAGATTTTAATGTAATGGCTCAATTAAAGCAATTTTTTCCTAAAGCTAAAATAGTGAATATTTTTGTTGAAGATAGAATAGATGGCATAGGTTATGCATATTTTAATTATGAAATGTTTATAAAAGATAGTACTATATATCCATTTGATAAAAATAAAGTCTTTATACTTGACAGAAATCAAAATTTATGCTTGCCTTATTCTTTTGGAATACTATCTGCATTAAAAGAGAATTATCCTCAAGATGAGACGCTATCAAATTATATATATAACTCAAATTACTGTGCATATTATGACGAAAATAACCGTATTAAATTAAAAGGAAGTATAGATGAAAAAGTGAAAATTAAAAGGAGGACATTTAATCTTCAAGAAGTGAGAAGACAATTGATCAATGAGGATGGAATAGGTTCCGTTTATTTACATTTAACGAAGAAAAAAGATGCCAGTGATCTTAATGCTATCGTTACTCTAAAAGAAGATTATGAGTATAAAAACAAGAATAATAAAAAGATGGATTTAATTCATATTTTAGATGAAACAAGTAGAAAATATAAGCATGTTTTTAATGACGACAATTATAGTAAGATGTGCAAAAAAAGAGACATTATAGTAATGAATAAAATATTGAACATGCTAATCAAATTAAATATATTACAAGACCAAAGAGGAAGTTTTTTTGTCAACCATGCCAACTATTCTAACATAGATTCTAAATATGTATGGATGATTGATCGTTGGCTTTTTGAATTAGAAAATATTGGGTTAATTCGAAAAATAGACGATACTTATATAATAAATGAACATTTAAAGATGAATAATTTAGAAATAGAATGGGAAAAATTGTTTGATATGTGGAAGAATGAGTATGGAAACATAAATTTATTAAAATATATAAAAATTAATTCGGACAATATTTTAGACATTGCGAAGGGGAATATTGATCCTGTTAAACTCTTATATCCAGATTCCTCAAATAGGTATACTGAAGCACTATATAGATTCAATTCTTCATCTAAACTTATTAACGATTACTTTATTAATGTGTTGAGATGGTATATGAAAAACTTTAGCAAAGACAAAATTAGAATATTAGAAATTGGAGCAGGAACAGGTTCTACAACTAGAAAACTACTAGAAACTTTAAAAGGTGAGTCATACGAGTATCATTTCACTGATAGTTTAAAATACTTTTTCCCAGATGCTAAAAAAAGGTTTGGAGGAAAAGAAAATGTATATATATATAAATATGATATTGACGAAGACCCTATTGAGCAAGGGCTAAAGGAAAACTATTTTGACTTGGTAATAGGTGCTTATGTAATTGAAAATGCTAGAAACATAAAAGAAACTCTTATAAATTTGCGAAAAATCATATCTCCTAAAGGTTTTTTAGTATTCTCTGAACCAGCTGAGAATGAACCGTGGATTTTAACTTCTCAAGCATTCATGATGGAGAAACCCCAAAACGATGATTTAAGAAAAGATGTATTTTTCATGAGCGCTGATAAATGGATATATGCGCTTGACAATATAGATCATTATTCGCAAACATTTAGATTCCCAAATACTAAACTTATAAAAAACAATACAGGCGTTTATTTCTTTGTAAAACAATTTAAAAAAAATAAACAAGAAGTAAATACAGACGAGATAAAGAAACATCTTAAAGGAAGCTTACCGAGCCATATGATGCCAAACAATATTATTCCGATTGAATTGGAACACTTTTCAAATAATCAAAGCAATCAAGATATACAAAAGATAATAAAATTTTTTGAGTTAAGAAAACCAATGGAAGAAAATTTGTTGGTTAACATAGAAAATAGACATATTAATACGATGCAAGCTGAAATAGCTAAAATTTGTTCTAAAGTTTTACATCAAAAAGAAATTGACATTTATAGTAATTTTTATGATTTAGGAGCAGACTCTCTTTTGATTGCAAGGATTACAACGAAGATAATAAATCACATAGATTCTTCTATTCCGTTTGAAAAATTATTAAGGGAGATTATTAAAAATCCAACAGTCTATGAAATATCTAAACAACTCGAGCTTTTAAAAAGACCGATTATTAAGAACGATGAGAGAACGAATTTAAACAAGAAGCCTCTTTTAAAAAGTGAAAGATATAAATGTGCAAATTCATCTGGCATTATGAGGATAATAGTATCTGGGGTTTCCGATTTTGGAACAAATCTTGATATCTTAGCATCGAAGCTAGCTGAACAAAGTCTGGGAGATATTGTATTATTAGAAATCCTAGATAAAGAACAGTTTTTGGAAATGACTGACAAAACAATGATAGAGAAGCTATCATATTTGTATTTTGATGAAATTGCAAAATACAACCCTAATGTAGTACAGATAATAGGTCATAGTTTTGGAGGAATGATTGCTTTAGAATTGGCTAAGCGTTGCTTAGAATCAGGGATAGATGTTGTTAATCTATCCATGATAGAAAGCGGGATTATACCTAAAAATGACTATAATGACATATATTTGGAAATGATTTTTATGCAATCGTACGGGTTACATGCAGAAGGCATTAATAGTCAAATGAACAATATAAATGAAAAAACAACCATTGGGAAAATATTTAAGATTGAAAATCTTACAACACTCGAAGGATTCAATTGTAAAGATATATTGCTTTTGGATTTTATGAAGATGAAATATCAAGAACGATTCAAACTGTATTCGGATATAGTATATCTAACTACAGGTAAATCAATAGAAAAGGAATTCTTAATGTTTTCATATAGAATTTTTAAACATACATTTGAAGCTCAAAAGTATGTTCCTGACATATACTATGGAGATATAGACTATTACATTACAAAAAACAATTTGGGAGAATATAAGCATTTGGATTTGTTACTAAAAAACTTAAAAAATATCATCTTAGGTACTATTAATATTTTTCACATTGATGGAAATCATTTTTCAATAATTAAAGATGAAGAATGCATTAATAAACTATCTTTGGCACTTCAATCTAATTTCAAGAAGTGTTTGTGATTATAAGCCTAAAATTTAAGCAAAGTTTAGTTTATCATTTACATTAGTAAAATATGAGAAAATTGAAAATAATAAAAATTATGAAAAATTGTAGATATAACAATAACAAAAGATACAGTGTTTTCAATCAACAAACAGTTTTTAAGTTTGGTATAAAACAATTTTTATTATTAGCTTATAGGAACTTCATAAAAGGTTATGGTACTAAAAGACTTTAATAGCGAATGAATTTCATATAAGAGTCGACTTAAGTGAGGAGTTGTGATCTCTTGGAAGCGTATATGACAGCAACTGATACTAATAATTGTTATTGACAAAATAGTTAGTTAAGTGTAACATATATACAGAGAAAGCTCTCGGTATATAAAAGTGAAGAAGGAGAGATGGTGCCATGTCCAGGGTTAGGATGAACAAGGAAGAAAGAAAAAAGCAAATTCAGAATTATGCCCTAGATTTGTTCTTATCGCAAGGTTTTAAGAACACAACGATGGATGAAATTAGAGAAGCAAGTGGTTTATCGGCAGGCGGATTATATCATCATTATTCTTCCACCTATGAAATTCTATATGACATTATGAAAGATGGAAGTGTCTTAAGAGGGAAAAGTATTCAAAAGGCTGTTGAAAGCTTTGGAAATACAATCAATCCACAGATTATGGCAGAAATATGTGTAGATAAAATGATAGCAGATAATAAATATATTCCTGTATATGTCATGTTTTTGTGCGAAATAAAAAATGATGTAAAACTTAATAAGCTATATAAAAAATTAAAAGCAATGACGATAAAAGAATTTAGTCAACTTTTAAGGAAGTTAAACTATATACCACCAACGGAGGAAGAATTTGATTTTCTGACGAACATTATTAATTCAAGCTTATTGGGATGTGAAATTTTAAATGCAAGAGAGAATTATCTAAAAAATAGAGAGTATTTGCTTCTTATGTTAGAAAGTTATTTTGCAAAAATTGAGAAAAAAGGAAAGGAGGTTTCCATTGAAAAATAATTATATGAAACGCCTATGGCAGCTGGCAGAAGAAGAACATAAAGGTCTCAAGCTTTCCATTTTCTTGGCGGTTATTGGGGTTCTTTTAGGTATGTTGCCTTATTTTGGCGTAAGCAAAATTGTTTATGGTTTGTTTGTTGGAAATAAAGATTTTTCCTTCTACCTACCTTGGTGTTTTCTAATCTTGATTGGCTATTGCTTAAAACCAATTTTTTACGCCAAGGCCTTGGCAGAGTCCCATAAAGCAACCTTCTCTGTTCTAAGAAATGTACGAATCATGCTCTTGGAAAAGCTGCCTAAAATGCCTCTTGGTACGATTATTGACACCCATAGTGGTGATTTAAAGACAATCATTGTTGATCAAGTAGAAAAAATGGAACGACCTTTGGCTCACTTATTGCCTGAGATGACGGCGAATATTTTAGGGCCTGTATCCATCTTCATCTATCTATTAATTTTAGATTGGAGAATGGCTTTATTGTCACTCGTTTCAATTCCGGTAGGTATGTTTTTTATGTCATTAATTATGAAAGGTTATGCAGAAGATTATAGTAAGTCGGTTGCGACCAATACCGAAATGAATAAAACAATTGTTGAGTATGTTGGCGGAATTGAAGTGATTAAAACTTTTAATCAAGGCGAAAAATCCTATGGGAAATTCACCGATAAAGTGATAGCTAATGCTTCATTTTATTATCATTGGATGAAAAAATGTCAAATGCCAGTGTCCTTATCCAAGAACATTTCACCAACAACTTTGATTACGGTATTACCTGTTGGTTGGATCATGTTTATTAATGGAAGTTTAGAGATGTCAACCTTTATTACGACCATCATCCTTTCTCTTGGTATAGCTGGTCCCTTACTAGCTGCTATTAACTTTGTCGATGCCTTAGCTCAAACAGGGACAACTGTCGGACGAATTGATGAAATCTTAAATGGGACAGAACAAGTTCATCGTAGAGAAAGAGTTCATTTAAAAAATCATGACATTGCTATCAAGAATCTACATTTCTCCTATGAACCAGGAGAAGAAGTTATTAAAGGAATCGATATGGTGATTCAAGAGCGAAGTTTAAATGCCTTTGTTGGGCCAAGTGGTTCAGGAAAGTCAACCATTGCCAAGTTAATTGCTGGTTTCTGGGACGTAGAACAGGGAGAAATATCGATTGGCGGAATTAATTTATTCAATATTCCACTTGAACAACTCTATGATTTAGTTGCTTTTGTTTCGCAGGATGTTTTCCTTTTTAACGATACCATCATGGAAAATATTCGAATGGGCAAGCCTTCGGCTAGCGATGAAGAAGTGATTGAAATTGCCAAAGCTTCCGGTTGTCATGATTTTATTATGTCTTTAGAGCATG
The DNA here is from genome assembly GCF_052932165.1 of Finegoldia sp. P3-F-LR. Lineage (NCBI taxonomy): Bacteria > Bacillati > Bacillota > Tissierellia > Tissierellales > Peptoniphilaceae > Finegoldia > Finegoldia sp. P3-F-LR. Next base: position 168,537 of record NZ_JBRFJE010000002.1, read on the forward strand.
GATATCAGACCAAAGTAGGGAGTGGAGGAAATCATTTATCAGGCGGTGAAAAACAGAGAATCACCATTGCTAGAGCCATGATAAAAGATGCTCCAATTATCATATTAGACGAAGCGACGGCTTATATTGATCCTGAAAATGAGCAAGTTTTACAAAAAGCAATTAATAAGCTTATTCAGGGAAAAACTATCATTATGATTGCTCATAGGTTATCAACAATAACCAATGCAGACCAGATTTATCTCATCGATCATGGCAAACTTGTAGCAAGTGGCAATCATGAAGAACTTCTTAAAGAAAATAAACTTTATCAAGCCATGTGGGAAGCACATATCGGTGGAAAGGAGGTGGCTTAGATGTTAAGTGGACTTCGAAAGATATGGGCATTTGCAGATAAGGAACGAATAAATTTAAACAAGTCTGTTATTTTTGAATTTGTGTATGCCATCTTCAATATGTTGCAAATAGGAGCCATTTACTTTGTGCTTCAAGCCTTGGTGACAAAAGATTTTAATTCCTTTATAGCACTGAAGGTTTTTCTTATGCTGTTGGTAAGTATTGTCGGAAGGTCTTCTGCCAACTATTTTGCTCAATTAGATCAAACTCATGCTGGGTATTTTATGGTAGCTAATCGAAGAATAAGTATAGGAAAAATGCTGAAGACGGTTCCAATGGGATTCTTTAATGAAAATAATATTGGAAAAGTGACTGGTGTTTTAACAACTGTTCTAGATGACGTTGAGAATACAGCTCCTATGGTTTTAGTTGTTATGATGAGTGGCTTCATTAACTCATTTGTGTTCACCCTGATGATTTTATTTTTCGAGTGGAGAAATGGGCTGATTGTTATAGCAGGAACGGTTTTATATCTATATATTACTTCTGTCATGGAAAAAAAGTCGAGGACACTTGCTCCAAAAAGGCAAGAGGCACAATCTCTTTTAGTAGAAACGATTTTGGAATATATCCAGGGAATGCCGATCATTAAATCCTTTAATTTAACAGGAAAAGGGGACCAAACCGTACGCTCGGCACTAGAAGAAAGTCGCTCAGCCAATCTAGCCTTGGAGAAATTATTTACACCCTATACCATCGGGCAAGAGCTCGTTTTAAGAATTTCCAGTGTTGCCATGATTGTCCTTTCACTTTATTTTTATATCAATGGCACCATGGATTTATTGAAAGCAATTATGTGTATCATCATGTCATTCCTGGTGTTTGCAAGTATTCAATCCGCAGGATCCGCCATGGCGACATTAAGAGTTGCAACAAGTTCTATAGAACAAGTAGAAACAACAGAAAATATGCCTCAGATGGATATTGAGGGCCAGAAGATTACGCCTCATCATACAGATATTGAATTCAATAATGTTAGCTTTTCTTATGATAAAATACCTATTTTAAGGGAGGTTTCCGTTCATATTCCGGAAAAGGCTATGACAGCCATTATTGGACCAAGTGGATCTGGTAAGAGCACCATGTGTTCGCTTATTTCTAGATTTTGGGACGTGGATCAAGGCAGCATATCGATTGGAGATGTCAATATTAAAAACTACACGCTTGAATCCTTAATGGATTTAATTAGCACCGTATTCCAAAATGTTTATCTTTTCCAAGATACCATCGAAAATAATATAAAATTTGGCAAACCACAAGCTAATAAGGAAGAAGTCATAGAAGTGGCAAAAAAAGCCCAATGCCATGACTTTATTATGAATTTGCCAGAAGGCTATCAAACCATCATAGGCGAAGGTGGCACCTCTCTTTCAGGCGGAGAAAAACAAAGAATATCTATTGCCAGAGCCATGATAAAAGATGCACCCATCATTATTTTTGATGAAGCAACGGCCAATGTAGATCCTGAAAATGAGGATAAGCTTCAGAACGCCATGGAAAGTTTAACGAAGGACAAAACCGTGATTATGATCGCCCATCGATTAAAAACGATTCGAAATGCAGATCAAATTATTGTTTTGCGAGACGGGATAATTGAGGAGAAGGGAAAGCATGAATATTTAATTAGAAAAGAAGGCACTTATAAAAAATTTATAGAAGCAAGAGAAGGAACAGAAAGCTGGAAGATTAAACAAAATAAGGAGGATTTTAATGAAGAATCGATTAACAGCAAAGGATTTAATTAACGTAGGAATTTATACGGCTATTTACTTAGTCATATTTTTCGTAACAGGAATGATAGGGGCTGTGCCAATACTTTATCCTACCATATTTATATTGATCCCAATATTAACAGGTATTCCATTTATGCTATTTCTAACCAAGGTAGAAAAGTTTGGAATGGTATCTCTAATGGGAATCATTTTAGGAGTATTTTGGTATTTTATGGGTTACACTTGGCTAGCACCAGCCGTGTATATTCCAATGGCAATTATTGCTGATGTAGTTATGAATACTAAAAAGTATAAAAGTTTTAAAGTTAATACAATAGGATTCTGGTTGTTTTCATGTGCCGAGTTAGGCTGTCAGATGCCAATGTGGGTTATGGCAGATACCTATATGGAAGGAGTAAAACAACAAATGGGAGAGCAATTTGCGACCGATTTAGCGAAATATATGCCGCCATGGATGGGAATTGCTGCAATTGGCATCATGTTTGTTGGAGCAGTGATAGGTGCTAATATAGGAAAGAAAATGTTGAAAAAACATTTTGAAAGAGCTGGAATTGCTTAATGGAGGCTTACAAAGCTTATGTTCCCCCAGTAAAGAAAGGATTTTATTTAGATCCGAGAACAAAAATATTATTTATGGTATTCATTAGCACTATAATGTTTTTTGTCTATGACAATATAGGTATAGATATAGCGATAGTTTCTATCGCTATATTCTTGCTTGTATCTAATAAAAATTACAAAACTGCAACCATATATGGAATTTTATTTGTTTTGGCTGTTATTTCAAGCAAAACTAAAAATATGTATGAATTACCATCCATATTAAACATGATTAATGTATTGCTCAACTCATTAGTCATAAGGCTTTTTCCTATTTTCATGATGGGATACTATACGATTAGTTCCACCAAACCAAATGAATTTATATCAGCTCTCGAAAAATGGAAGATACCAGAGGCGTTTATTATTCCTGTTTCTGTAGTATTTCGTTTCATACCTACTCTAAAGGAAGAAAATCAGGCAATATCAAATGCTATGCGAATGAGGGGGATACGATTTAATAGTAAAAAAACAAAAGCCAATCCATCACTATTTTTAGAGTACAGAATTATCCCGCTACTGTTTTCTGTTGTCAAAATAGGTGATGAACTTTCCGCATCAGCATTAACAAGAGGATTAGATAATGTTCAAGGCAGAACGAGCCTTGTTGAGGTTAAATTTAGCAAATATGATTTTTTGATTTTTCTATTGATGATAGGATTGCTAGTTTGGGCTTTAGTATGAGGGGGAAAGAGATGATAAAATTTAACAATGCTAGCTTTACCTATAAAAGCAAAGAAAGACAAGTTGGCGTTTTTAATATATGTTTATCCATTGAAGAAGGAGAATTTGTACTACTAACAGGTGAGTCTGGATGTGGAAAAACTACTATAACGAGACTAATTAATGGCCTTTCCCCTGAATATTATACGGGAGATTTACAAGGTGAAGTGGAGATCAATGGAGAAAAAGTAGGACAAACTAGTATTCAATCACTTTCAAAGGTTGTCGGCTCTGTATTTCAAAACCCAAAATCACAATTTTTTAATGTGGATTCTACAAGTGAAATAGCTTTTGGACTTGAGAATATGGGTGTTGATAGAATGGAGATGCGTGACAGGATAGGAAAGGTAGCTTATGCATTAAACATTCATGAACTGTTAGATAGGAATCTATTTAATTTATCAGGTGGTGAAAAGCAAAAAATTGCTTGTGCATCTACAGCTGTGATGGAAGCTCCTATTTTAGTTTTAGATGAACCTTCATCAAATTTAGACATTGAAAGCATTTATGATTTAAAAAATATACTTAAATATTGGAAACAACAAGGCAAAACAATTATCATAGCTGAACATAGGTTGTTTTATTTAATGGACTTGGTCGACCGAGTTATTTATATGAAAGATGGTCGAATTAGCAAGGATTATAGCATTGAGGAATTTAAAGATATTTCAGACAAGAAGTTGCACGAGATGGGATTAAGATCTTCTAATATTCCTAAGTTTGAGAGTAAAGACATTGAGTATACCAATGAAATAGCACTTGATAATTTTTGTGCATATTACAATAAAGTGGTTGGATTAGAAATTAATCGTCTAGATCTTCCTAGAAAACATATAATAGGAATTCTTGGGAAAAATGGTGCTGGAAAATCTACCTTTGCCAATTGTCTGTGTGGTATTGCAGAAGAATCAACAGGGATAATGACCTTGGAAGGAAAAAGCTACGATAGCAAAGAAAGGCTTGAGATTTCTTATATGGTCATGCAAGATGTGAATCACCAACTCTTTACAGAAAGTGTCAAAGAGGAAATTTCACTTAGCCTTAGTTCAGATGAAATAAGTGGACAAGTAGATAAGATTTTAGCTCAATTTAATTTGTTGGAATTAAAAGAGCTCCATCCCATGTCGCTATCTGGAGGACAAAAGCAAAGAGTAGCTTTAGCTAGTGCCCTTGCTTCAAATAGTCGCATACTAATATTAGATGAACCTACCTCTGGTCTGGATTATCATAATATGTTAGATGTGGCTCAAAGTTTAAAGCAGATGAAAGATAAAACTGTTTTCCTCATCACTCATGATCCTGAATTACTAAAGGAGTGTTGTGATTATTTTATTTTTTTGGAAAACGGACATGTGGAATGGTCAGGAAACTATACTGAAGAAAATATTCACAAATTAAATGATTTCTTTAAAATACAAAATCAATAATTACTTTCAAATTTAAGGTAAAATATAATGGAAAAAGAAGATAAATTATTAAAAGAAAAACCTTTTAAACTTATGTTAGAACTTTCTGTTCCCGCTATTATCGGTATGGTGGTTATTGGCTTATACCCTCTAATGGATGGAATATTTGCTGGACAGATATTAGGTCAGCAGGCTATGACAGCTGTGGGCATATCTATGCCAATGACTTATATCAACTCGGGGATATCCACACTAATAGGTGTAGGTTCAGCATCAATATTGTCCAGAGCTATGGGGCGTAAAGATCAACAGACAATAGATAAGATAATGAGTAATCTCCTGTTTTGGGTTGTCTTATTATCAGCCATTGTTACTGTACTTGGGCTTATATTTACCAACCAATTGCTTTCAATTATGGGAGCAACACCGGATATCCAAGCTCTTGCAGTTAGATATATGAAAATTATTTTCATAGGCTCATTCTTTGTCAACTTTACCCAGGCTTCCAACATGGTACTTCGTGGTGAGGGCCTGATGAAAGATGCCATGATAATAATGGGAACAGGTGCTTTGATAAATATTGTACTAGACCCTATTTTTATGAGAACAATGGGTGATAAAGGAATAGAGGGAGCGGCGATTGCTACTGTTATAGCACAGATTATCCAAGCTCTCATGACAATTTATTATTTCAAAAAGAAAAACAAGACAGTTAAAATAAAAGGCATAAAAGCAGACAAGGCTATCTATAATGAGATGTTCGGAGTTGGAGTTTCTGCTATGCTGTTTCAAGTATTATCCATATTGCAACAAACTCTTTTGTACAATTCCGCTTTTGCAAATGGTGGAGAAAGTGCTGGCTCAATTATGGCCGCATCTCTTAGAGTGTTCTCTTTCTCATTTATCCCATTATGGGGTATGAGTCAAGGTTTACAACCAGCTATAGGAGCAAACTTTGGAGCTAAAAACTATGATAGGGTAAAAGAAATATTCAAAGTTTTCACTATTAATGCAACTATTTTGGCAGCTACATTCTGGATTCCGTCATTAATCTTTACTGGAAAACTTTTAGGCTTATTTGGATTAGAAGGTCAAGTATTGATTCAAGGAATACCAGGTTTTAGAACATTTTATAGTGCTTTTATAACTTATGGCATTATGATTATGTGTATCACATTCTTCCAAGCAGTAGGAAATGGAAAATCAGCAGGGTTGTTAGTTATGCTAAGGCAAATCATCTTATTTGTGCCTGCTGTCTTTATACTTCCAAAATTACTTGGACTTACAGGTGTATGGTTAGCAGAACCAATACCAGATTTCATTGTATTTTTGATTGGACTTTGGAAATATAAAAAGACTATTCGAAATTTTTATCAAGCATGAAAACGTGAGAGGAGAAGATAATGAAAAAGAAAAGCTTAGCAATAGGATTAACAATTTTAGGGATTGTTTTAACTTTAGCTAGTAAAAAAGCAATAGAACACAAAAAATTAAATGTCTAGAAAGTGTTTAAATCGGGTTTGGGAGAATCCCAAAAATTAATAAAACTTGGCAGAGAATTTTTTTTGCCAAGTTTATTTTTTTGTAAGTGCATATGCACTTACTGTGCTTGCTACAAATGAGAGATTAGTAAAAGATGCTTCAGAACCTTTCCTTATTTATTTCCTGATATTGTTCAATAGTCTTCTTTAAAGAATAGCATTCGTTTATTTTAGCGTTTAGCACTTCATAATCCTTCATCTTTTTAGACTTGTCTGAAGATAATTTTTTAAACTTTTCTGAAAGAGAATGGATATTAGAATTAACTAGCCCCTTTTCTAATAAATTTTTATAAGCCTTTTCATATAAGGTAATTTGATATTTATAGGTTTCATAAAAATCTTTATCGTTGGGATCAGACTGGTAGGCATCATAAGTTTTTTTGTAAATTTTTAAGAGATGGAGTTCTTCTACTACTTCTTTAATATCATCCATTTCCTTTTCAATTTTTTTGATTTCTATTAAGGTATTTTGTCTCTCTGACGCTTGATTTTGGATAAGACTTTCTAATTCGGAATAGTCCTTAATATTATTTTTTCTAAGTTCATTTAATGTTTCAGCAGTAAGTTTCATATTAAATCTATTAGCCCATACTTCATAGCCTATAGACCTTTTAACTTTGGGATTTTTATTTATGCTTACTAGGTTTCTATGTCTTAAAGATTTCTTTTCAAGATTATAAGTTGAATTATGAATTTTATTTTTATCAAGACTCTTGATACGCTTTTTGATTTCTTCTTCGGTATAATCAGGTCCAATGGTTTTTGATCTGGTAAATCTAGTTTGATTTTTGTGCTTAAAAGAGATATATTTCCCAAACTTAATTTCATAGTTGAATGACTCCATAATCTTTAAAAAATTGTCATAAGAGTTTGACATTAAAACAGCCTTGTCTATAGCTACTTGTAATTTATATTTCCAGGAATTACCTTTCTTAAATTCCATATACTCCTTATATGATTTACCTTTGGTAGAGTAAAGCTTTTTAAACTGTCTATACTCTTCATCAATAACACTGAGATGATATTTTTCACATAGCTCATCACTTATATTTCTAATTTGGTGATAAGACTTCTTATTACTTTGATAGGCCTTGCCAGTTTTGAAATTGACATTACTAAAAAGTATATGATTATGAATATGGCCCTTATCAATGTGAGTGGTTAGAACATATTCATATTCTCCTTTTAAAATTTCTTCACAAAGTTGTATTCCAATTTCATGAGCAATATCTGGTGTAACTTCACCAGGAAGAAAAGCTTGTATTAAATGTCTTGCTAGGACTTTTGTTTTTGAATTACACTCAGCTCTAGTCTGCTCAAATTCTAAATGAGCAGTATCAGGATTGCACAAAAAAGAAGAGATTAAAATTTGTTCATCTGTTTTATCTTTATCCATTATATAATCCAAGGCCAAATTAAGGGTGGATTTAATAGGGTGTATTTTTGTAACCGCCATTATTTTTCCTCCAAAGATTTAGTGGAAGGGAAAGAGGTATTGAAGAGTTTCTTTCTCATCTCAATAATCATTTTATTTTGCTCTTTAAGTAATTTCTTTAAGTCGTCTATATCCTCTTTATAAATCATACCAGTTTGATTTGTGCGTTTAGCAATTTGATTAATTGATCCCGTAGTCCTACCTATAGAAGAAGACATTTCTCTAAAAGGATTCATATCCAAAACAAATATCTCTTTTTCTAGGATACATTTTAAAATAAATTGTCTTAGGGATTTACATTCTGACAACTTATATTTTTCATTCAAAATTTCTTTTTCTTCATCTGATAGCATGATATAAATACCATTAGGTCTTTCTCGATTTGTCATATAATCATCTCCTTATAAATTAGTTGTTTTTTTAATTCTTAAATTTCTATAGTAAAAGAAAGCAGAGCAACCATAGATTTGGCTGCTCTGCTTTTAAATGTGACTGTTTTTTTCAATCCTCAGCTATATTAGATTATAATATCTTTTCTTTTATATTACCAGTTAACAAATCATGTTTAAAAACAAATTGAAAAATAGTATAATTGTAACTAAGAATAAGCAAGAAAAAATTTTGACGGTGATTAACAATGAGTAAAATAGCGATTATAGATGATGATATTTCAATCGTTGAACTTCTAACAGCCTGTTTAGTACGTGAAGATTATGAAGTTGTAGCTTTTGTAGATTCGAAAAAAGGATTGGAATATCTATTAAGAAATCCTGTAGATGGCCTTATTTTGGACATCATGATGCCACAAGTAGATGGACTATCTATTCTAAAAATTTTAAAAGAAAAATATGACTATCCTATTATCTTACTTACAGCTAAAACAGAACAAAATGACGTTTTGACAGGATTATATTCTGGAGCAAGTGATTATGTAAAAAAACCTTTTGACATAGCCGAATTGGTACAAAGGTTAAAAATTCATTTGATGAATAAAGAAGTTCACGAAAATGTGCTACAATCAATCACTTATAGAAATTTAAACATAAATGAATCCACTCATGAATTTTCAATCAATAATCATTGTCTTTGTCTTACTCCTGTAGAGTTTAAAATCATGAAGACATTGATGGAGAAAACAAACCAAGTTATTTCCTCTGAAAATATTTTTGAAAGTGTATGGGGGGAAGAGTATCTTGAAAAAGACTCAAATACTGTGAGTGTGCATATTAGAAACATAAGAACAAAAATAAAACAATTAGGAGAGGATTGTAGTTTTTTAAAAACTATATGGGGAGTAGGGTATAAAATTGAATAAGAAAAAATGGTTAAAAAAATTAGCAATAATTTTCTTTGTAATGTCAATAATAATTATTATTTTGAAAGCGATTAATTATACAGCATCATTTGAATTAGGAAATAAATTTATAAGCATATATATGAAGGATTCTTATGTTAGTGATAATATTGAAGGAATTAGTGGAATTCTTTTATGGGGTAAGCTAAAATCTGATATTTTAATTTTTATTTGCCTAATTCTTATTATATTAGTTTTAACATATATAATAACAGGCTATTTTATAGAAAAGAACACAAAATTAAATATTGAAAAAAATTGTATAAGGATTATGAAATGTTATATTAATCATATAGATTTGTCAGAAGAAGATAAAAGAGAGGAGTTCTATGAAGCTCTTACTGAATTGAGCACAAAATACTTAATAGTAAATAGATATAGTAACAATTACTTAATTAAAGATGAAATGATTGCTGATTTTGCACACGATATTAGAACACCCTTATCATCAATCATAGGATTCTTGACTCTTATAAAAAATGATAATGATATGTCTGAAAAATCACGTGATAAATATATAAACACTTTGTTAGAAAAATCTTACGAAGTACAATCACAACTAGAAGATTTATTTTATATCTCAAAATATAATTTTGAACATAAAAACAAATCTAAAAAAGAAGAGAATTTAAAATTATTCTTAGATCAAATTTCAGACGAATTATATCCAGAGTACTCAAACAAAGGTCTAATTATTGATATAAATGTGGATGATAGTATTAGAATAATAGCAAATCTAGAAGAACTGGCGAAAGCATTAGTAAATATTATTACTAATGCAGTGAAGTATACAAAAGAATTTTCGACTATTAAAATTAAAGCAAAAATTACTGATGGATTACTGAATATAGAGATATCAAATAAATCTGAATATATTTCTGAAAAAGATTTAAGTAGAGTGTTTAATAGATTTTATAGAGTAGACCAATCTAGAAATCCCAATATAGGCGGAAGTGGTCTAGGTTTAGCTATTAGTAAAGCTATAATTGAAAATATGGGTGGTACAATTAAAGCAGAATATCAAGGTGGAAACTTTATAATAAAAATTTTCCTACCAAATTTAATATCTTGCGACTACTAAAACTTCATAAAATATTCATTTTTTCTTGCGGATTTATGAACAAACGTCTTCATGCAAAGTTATATAATAATTTATAACAAGCATGGAGATTTTTTATATTAGGAGGCAGCAATGATAAAGGAAGACATATTGGATAAAATTAAAAGTAAAATTCAATGTAGGAACTATAAACGATTAGGCCGCTGCTTTGAAAGCAATAATAAAAAATATTTTTATGACTTAGGTACTGGGAAAATATTTCTAGTCGAGCCTGAAGTATTTGATTTATTAAATTTAATTCTTGATAATAAATGGGATGAAGCTGTAAAAATTAGTAGTCAGTCGAAATCAGACGTTTACGAATCTATTATTAACGAAAATATATTACTAGCTCCAGAATTAAATTCTTATATAGGAGTTCAGATTAGCGATTTGGAAAATCAACTACTTAGAAACAGGGCTCAAATCACTCTTGAATTAACTGAAAAGTGTAATATGAGATGTAAGTATTGCATTTATCAGGAAGGGCAGGGTGGATATAGAGAATTTGGAAATCATGATATGACTTTTGAAGTCGCAAAATTAGCAATAGATGATTTAATCGAACACAGTCAAGATGAAAAGGTGATTTTTGTAAGCTTTTATGGCGGCGAGCCACTTTTAAAGTTTGATTTATTGAAACAATGTATAGATTATTGTGAAACAATTAAGGGAAAAAATATATCTTACGCTTTGACCACTAACGGAACACTAGTGGATAGAGATATGGCTAACTATTTTTCAAGGTTAGGAGAAAGAATACATATTACCATAAGTTTGGATGGTCCTAAATATATGAATGATAAATACAGAGTTTATGGTGATGGCAAGGGAACATTTGATGATGCTGTAAGGGGAGCAAAACTGATTATAAATGAATTTAGCAAAAATGGAAGTAAATTATCTTTAGGAATAAATTCAGTTTTATCAGAATATCATGAACATGACTTGAACAGTATAGAGCATTATTTTGAAAGTCAAGAATGGTTACCAAGTGATGTAGTCTTCACATCTTCTTTTGTTGCAACCAAGGATAAAGAAATGGATTATTTAGGTATCGATAGTCCTATTGAAGAAGAAATAATTTGCAACAGTAAAAAAATCAAAGGATACTTTGATCCGTTATTTGACTGGGCAAGTCCTAGTGAAAATGAGAATATTACATCAAAAATAATAGCCAAGGATAATGTTATTAAAGAGCTAGCAATGATACATCGAAGGTTGTTATTTGATAGTCCTATGGAGTCTTATTATATGTGCGGATGTTGTGTTCCAGGAGCAAGAAGGGTGTATGTTACAACAAAAGGAGAATATTTAATATGCGAGAAACTTGGAGAAGCACCAGACATAGGAAATGTTTATGAAGGTTTAGATTTAGGCAAAATAAAAAAACATTATGTAACAGATTATTGTGAGCAAACTATTCCATATTGCAATGATTGTTGGGCGGTGCATTTATGTGGGATGTGCTATATGAATTGTTATGATCATGAAGGTATAAATCTAAAATTAAGGCACAGTAAGTGCATAATGAATAGGATATATATAGAAAAAAATCTTGAATTATATCATAAAATCTTAGAATTAAATTCAGAAGCTTTATCAATATTGGATGATTATGACTTTAGTTAAGTCAATAATCATAAATTGTAATTGGAAAAACTAAAATATGAGGAGGTGAGACAATGAAACTAGTAAATCCATTAGGAAGAAAACCTAGCGAAGTTTTTGACAATGGCGGTGCAACTCCAATGGCTTGTATGTGTTCAGGAGAAAAAGCGTACGCTACAGCAAGAGGTACAGACAAGTGTTTCAAGTGCGGATGTTCTTGTTCTTCTACTAAATATAGTGCTAATAATTCAAAAAAATCATTTTGGACTATAAGAGGATCTGGAGATATAGAGTAGTTGTAACTTAATAGGAAAAAAACAGATATCAGCAAGCCATTATCAAAATTTTTTGCTATTGCTTGCTGATATTTTTAGGTGAAAATATGAATTTAAAAAAAATATCAAAACAATACGGTAAAAAGACAGTCTTAAAAGAGATAAATACGGAAATAGGACATGGAATCTATGGTTTGTTAGGAGCTAATGGGGCAGGTAAAAGCACCTTAATGAAAATTATGATTGGGGAGGTAAAAGAAAGTTCAGGAAAAATTATTTATGAAAATGAAAATAATAGCCAGGAGAGCTTTTTCTCTACTTTAGGCTATCTTCCTCAAAATTTCAGAGCACCAAAAGAAATGAAAGTATTTGATTATTTACGATATATAGCTGTATATAAAGGGATTAAGGATGAAAAGATAAAAGCAAACATTCAAGAGCTTTGTCAAGATTTAAACCTAAGTGAATACATTCAAAATAGGATTGGAGACCTTTCAGGGGGAACTTTGCAAAGAGTGGGTATAGCTCAAGCTTTATTGGGAAACCCAAGTTTTATTATCCTAGATGAACCATCAAGTGGCTTAGATATAAGCGAGAGAAGAAATCTTAAAGAGTTTATTTCAAGAAAATCTAGAGATAAATCCATTATTATTTCAACTCATATAATATCGGATATTGAGTACATTGTAGATCATCTTTTAATTATTAAAGCAGGAAGAATTTTACAAGATATTAGCTATAAGGAAGCTATTAAGTCTTTAGATGGATGTGTATGGGAAGATTATTTAAATAATGAACAGATAACACATGGAGAAAAATTAATTCAATCCATGGGTGGTGTTACTACAAATCTTGATAGAGAAGATAATAGTCGAAATCACATTCGATATGTTGGAAAAGAAAAATTAACGAACAATTCCGTTTATAAAGAGCCTGAACTGAATGATTTTTATCTATGGACAATAGAAGGGGGCAGATAATGAAAACTTTAAAATTGGAATTAAAAAACATATTTTGTAAAAAGATCAATCTGCTCTTTTTAGTATTTGTACTAGGAATAGGCATAGTAACGGCTTTCTTCTTTTTAAAGGGAGTCAGTGCAGATAAAGTTTTAGAAGATGGAAGCATACAAATTGTAAAAGGCAAAGAAGCCATTGAACTTATTAATGAATATGATAAAGAGATTGCAGGAGAGATAACAGAAGATAAGCTTATGATGGCTAGGGATATCTTTAACAGCACTTGGGACTCAGAGAAAGAAAAAAGAAACATAACAAAAAAACTTCTAGAAATAGAAAGTTTAATAGGTCCTATGGACTCTTTACGCTTTCCCATTAAAGATAAAATGACCATCGTAAAATGGGATGATGTAGACATACCTATTGAATATGCCAGAGACTACTATAGCCTTCGTCAAGATATGCTTAAGAAATATACGGATGATATAAAGGATCAAAAAATAGTTGAGAAAATTTGGAAGATGGAGGAGAAAGTAGACAAACCCTTTGTTATGGGGATTAATCACAATGTTTGGGGAGACAGCATTGAATGGCTTTCCATGCTGATCATTATCTGTCTCATTCTTATTATCTTTGTTTCCGCCACAATTTTTACAGAGGCGAAGGAAAATGGATTGTATGAGATTGTGGCAAGGACAGCTTTAGGACAAAAGAAGTTTCACTCTTCTAAACTAATAGCAGGCACTATTTTCAATGCACTAATCTATCTTTTAATGATGCTTTCATATTTAGCTATAGTATATCTAGCATTAGGTGGAGATGGATTAAAGACAAGCTTCCAAATTGACATGGCTTTTTCTCCAGGAAATTTAACTTATAAAAAGGTTATTCTAATTCAAATAATTGGGGGATTTATTGGTAGTTTAGCTTTGGGATCTTTAGCCATGCTGGTCTCTTCAAAATCAAAGAAATCAAAAATAGCTTTAACGATTATGATATCAAGTTTTGCAATTTATGGATTACTAGCTATTTTCATAAGGCCAGAATCAAAATTAATTCAATATATTATGAACCTAAGTCCCTGTGGTATAAGCCAAGTGTTTTTCCAACTACCATTTCCTAACTATATCCATTTAGGGTTGGTAATGTGGTTGCCTTATGTCATGTTAATATTTGGATTAGTACAATTAATTATATATGACTATTTAACGGTCAAATTAAATAGATAATGATGTGTAAATGATATGATAAAGACACTTTGTAGGTCACTAGCAACAGTATTTAGCAACTCTAAACTTTTATTTATTTTAAACTTTATTATTATAATTATTTCTGGAATAATTTCTGGAATTAATGTCTATTCAATCCAACAATTAGTAAATGGAATACAAGATGCGATAATTAAAGGGACGAGTATAAGTAAAAACATAATGTTGTTTATCAGCGTTAATCTGATAATTATTATTGTGCAAAATATTAGATCTTACACTAATCAAATGATTGCTATTAATCTCGATTATAACTTGGATAATGAATACTTAATAAAATGTTCAACCTTAGACCTTAAAGATTTTGAAAATGAAGATGTATATACTACCATAACAAAGGCCTATAGCTTAGGAAAATTAAAAGTTCAAGATATCTATTTTAATTTTTTGCAGCTGGTTGAAAGTATAATCTCAATGATTTCAGTTATTTTTGCTGTTAGGTCTATAGATAGTTATCTTTTAGGGGTTATCATTATAATTCCAATATTTTCTACTATTTCAAGTATTAAGATTGGAAAATATGCTTATGATAAAGAAAAAGAAAATATTAAGCATCAAAGGAAGAGTGATTATTTTAGCTATTTATTGACAAATAATATTGCTATCAAAGAAATCATCAGCTTTAATATTGCTAACTATTTAATAGAAAAGTTTAAAAGGCACAAAGACATTGTAAAGAACACCAATAAATCTATATTAAAATTGCACATTACAAAAAATATATTAGTTTCGATTTTAGAAATTACAATCAAAGTATTTTTGATAGTTACAGTTATTATCAAATCTATCAATAATAATGGAAAAATTGGTAACATAATGGGATATATTTATTCATTAGATTTAATTGAGAACAAACTCAACAATCTACTTTCTAGCATCACAGAAATATATAAGAGCAAATTATATGTGGACAATTATTATGAATTTCTAGACACAAATGTTGGCAATGTTTGCAAAGGAAAGAATCTAGTTTACAAAAAAATAGCTAGCATAGAAATTAAAAACTTATCATTTGGATATAATGGGTTAAAAAAAGATTTATCTAATATAGATTTAAATATAAAAAAGGACAGACCAATTGTAATTTTAGGAACAAATGGTTCTGGCAAAAGCACATTAATCAAAATATTAGCTGGTTTATATGATGATTTTGAAGGAGAGATTTTTGTTAATGGTATGTCGTTAAGAAAAATTAATAAAAACAATTATAGAGAAAAAATTACTGTAATATTTCAAGATTTCAACCAATACGAGCTTTCTCTAAGGGAAAATATTGCTTTTTCAAAGATAAGTCATATAAATAATAGTAAAAAAATCAGTAGAGCTATAAACAAAGTAGGGTTGAGTGATGTAGTGGATAGTTTTGAACATAGACTAGACACACAAATGGGATGCTGGTTTGGAGGTAGAGAATTGTCAAAGGGCCAATGGCAAAGAATAGCACTAGCAAGAGTATTATTCAGAGATGCGGACATTGTAATATTAGATGAACCAACCTCAGCACTTGATCCAATAATTGAAAAAGAAATTTTTTCTTTGATTAATGATATAGCTAAAGATAAAATATTGATATTAGTTACTCACAGGGTTGAAAACATAAAAAAATATGATCCATGGTATGTCTTTATGGAAAAAGGAAGAATAGTGAATCAAGGGCTATATGAAGATATAAAAGATACTTCTGCATATAAGAAACTTACTGTATAATATATAATGATAAAAAATAAAAGCAAGATTGATGAAACACTTCGAATCATACTTGGAGAATTGGTGATTATTGCGAGATAACTATTCTAAACACTCTTCTCTTTTTCTCCAGGGGAATATTGCAAGAACACCAATCAAAATATAATTAACAATGTTATTAAGTGTTTCATTATTCAAGAGTGGAATAAAATATTTATCTCCACCTCGTATAGCAACAATCAGAAGACAATATACAGTCATTACTCCTAGATAAGAGATGATAAAATTTAGTATACTGCCTAACAGCGGAAATAATGAATAAATTTTATTGAATATAAAGGTATAGACAGCAGCCGCAACAAGTCCTGACAATATATCCCAGAAATAAACAAAGTAACCAGAACTATGAATGATGGAGAAATGATTATGCACAAGATAAGCAATAAAAACAAAGATCACTAATTTATCTAAAGCAAAAACAGCAAATTTAGCAATAGACATACCAACAGTAAGCCAAAAGAAAAAGTATAAAATTGGCAATGCAACCAACAATAAATAAACTAAAAACATTAAAATTCACCTTCTTTCTCAAACTTATAATTTATCAATTTAATATTCAGATACATTTTTTCAACTTTTTCCTCCAAAAATAATCTCTCTTTCATAGAGAGATTATTTGCTTTAAAAACAAAATACAAATCAGAAACGGCATCTAATCCTTTAGTAACAGATTCTTTTGCCTGAATTGCCTTTTCTATATCATCATCATTCGAAATACCTAACAACAAATAATCCAATGGAACAGAAAACACCTTTGTGAGTTCTAAATAAACCCTTAAGTCCCTAGGAATACTTTCCCCTTTTTCCCAAGAAATATAACTTCTGTTAGATACCCTTAGCCGTTTAGAAAGTTCCTCTTGGGTCAATCCCTTTTCAGATCTCAATAATTTAATCTTTTCGTGGAATTTCAAAATACCTCTCCTCTTACCATTTAAATAAATAATAACTTCTATTATAATAAAAATATGAAGTAAAAGCTATAAAAATATAAAAAAACATGAATTAAAAGCAAGCTTATATGCAGCTCGACGCAGAAGCGTTTAGAAAAGCTGTCAAGGGCATGCATCACTTTCTAAAAGATAGGCGACGAGTCTATCTTTTTTTTGCTAAAAGGGAAGTGAGTATGTCATATATCAGAGGCCCTCCTCAAGCTATCTATTGATAACAATTACTAATATCAAGGCCTGAAGGAGGAAAAATGAATACGAATAATAAAAATGGATATTACCATGGAAAATACTATATAGAGGGTAAAGAAGTGGAACTTCCTGATAATATAAAGGAAATTTTTGAAGAAGCAAGAAAGGCTGAACAAAGAATATTAAGACAAGAAAGAAGGTATGGTGTTTACTCATCGTCAAACTATATGCTAAAGAGTAGTGAACAAAATGGAAGCCCGCAGGAAGACTACATTGAAAGTTTAGAAGATAAGACATCCAATATAGAAGAAAAAATCTTGAAGAATGAAGAAATTTTGAGGGTCAAAGAATCGTTTTCAGAGCTAGATAAAGAAGAATTAAGGCTAATTAAACTTCTTATAGAAAAAGAATTGACTGAAAGAGAGATAGGAAAAATCTTAGGAATTTCTCAAGTAGCAGTTAATAAAAGAAAACATAAGGTTTTTGACAAATTAAGGACTCTCTTAAAAGATTTGATGACAACATTTATGTAAGTTTAGAAACAATCCCCATGAAAAAAATGGGGATTATTTTTTATTTAAATATCTTTATAAATTTGGTTATCAAACCACTCTTTTCTGTCCCTATATATAAGGGGGTAAATTTTACTTTCCTTTAAACATAAATTGAACCATGACAACTTAATAGACCAATACAGGACGTTAACTACTTGTGGAGCCTTATAAGATTTTCGCCAAGACTTTTCTGCTGAGGTAGAACTCGGTTTAAATGAATACTCTGCTGATACCAGAAGGATAAAAGGAAACGAGCGATAAAAGAGATTATAGATTCAGCTTTGGCAACTGATGCTTTGATACAAGTAGGGATAATGATACTTCTAAAGTTGTTGCCGGCCCATCTAGAAAAGGGGCGGTGGTGAAATTCCAATGTCGTGGCCTACACGCCTGTCAATGTCAAAAAACTTATATTTAATTTAATAAAATAAGGAGGCTTTCGTGAAAAATAAACATAATGATAAAAAGTTTGTTAGATATAAAGAAGGTGCAGAACTTTATTCAATGAGTCAAAGTAAATTTGAAGAATTAGCAAAAGAAGCGGGAGCTGTCTATAAGCTAAATAAAATTGTTCTTGTAAACTGTGAAATACTAAATGAATACTTAGAAACATTCAGGTTACCAGGTATATAAAAGATAATTTGGAAAGGGGGTTTATGATTGACAAAGTGTCGGACAAAAAGTATAATATAGATAAGTTATGAGAATAGAAAAGGAGGAAAACTTGGTAAAAACAGGAAGACCAAAAATTAAAAATCCAAGTACGAAACGAGTTACAGTAAGATTTACAGAAGAAGAATACTTGGAACTGAAGAAGTATATAAAATCTCATAATTTATCCCTTACTCAAGCAGTAAAAAAAGGTTTGACTTTATTGTACAAAGAACAATAAACTGGCATTTTGCATGAAATCTCTTTTCAAAAGGAAGGAGATCATGAATGGTAGCTAGAAAAGATAATAAAGGAAGAGCTTTAAGGAAGGGCGAAACTTATAGAGAAAGTGACAATAGATATTCATATTCTTATAAAGACATATATGGAAAAAGAAAATTTATCTATGCAAAGGATCTAAAAAAACTTCGTGAACGTGAGGCAATTCTCTTCAAAGACCAGTTAGATGGTCTAGATGTATATGTTGCTGGCAAAGCAAAACTTAATTTTGTATTTGATAGATATATTTCTACAAAAACAGAACTAAGAGAAACCACTTATACAAACTATGTCTATATGTATGATAGATTCATAAGAGATGGGTTTGGTGAAAATAAAATTGGAGACATAAAATATTCCGATGTTCTTTATTTTTATTATGACCTTATCAATAATAAGGGTTTACAAATCAACTCATTAGAAACGATTCATACAATTTTACATCCTACCTTTCAGTTAGCGGTTAGAGATGAAATCATTAGAAATAATCCCAGCGATGGCGTTATGGCTGAAATAAAAAAGAAAAGTAAGGACAAAAAGAAAACCAGGCATGCTTTAACAGTAGAGCAACAAAGGGCTTTTATGAATTATATTGCAGAAAGCCCAGTATATAACAACTGGAACTTAATCTTTACAGTTTTATTAGGTACGGGATGTAGGATAGGAGAAGTAGTTGGACTTAGATGGTCTGATGTAGATTTTGAAAATAGGACTATAGACATTAATCATAGTATGACTTATTATCCAAGAAAAAAAGATACTTATAAGTGCGAGTTTAAGGTATCTTTACCTAAAACGGAAGCAGGAATAAGAGTTATACCGATGATGGAGCCAGTGTATGAAGTCTTGAAGGAAGAATATGATAAAAGAAAAAAAGAAGGTTTTTGTCCGGTAGTGGTAGATGGGATGACTGGATTTATCTTTATAAATCGTTTTGGAATGATTCACAATCCAGCATCAATTAATAGAGCTATAAGAAGGATATATGAGTCATACAATGCAGAAGAGATAGTAAAGGCAAAAAAGGAAAAAAGAGAACCTTTGTTAATTCCTCACTTTTCCTGCCATCATTTGAGGCATACATTTTGCTCAAGATTTTGTGAAAACGAAACGAATATAAAAGTTATTCAACAAATTATGGGACATGCTAGTGTAGAAACTACAATGGATATATATGCTGAAGTAAATGATGGGAAATTGCAAGAATCCATGGAGGCGTTAGCCAGGAATCTAGATGTGTTTTAAATCATGAATTTCGAAAGACCACACAAAAACTAAGGACAACAAAAAAGACAACAAAATCTTCATTAATACTAAGCAATGGCACTGGACAATACTTTTACTAAATGGCTATATTATGGGATAAACTGGAACTTTAAGGAATGGTACGTTATCCGAGAAACTATTCCCAACAATGAAGCCAATAGGCTTAGAAAAGGCAGAAAATAGGGATTCGTCAAAAGAAACTTACGAAACTTACGACAAACTTACGACAGAAAAAATCGACTTATCAAAAGTAAAAGTAGAGCCATTATTTGAAGATATGGTTGATTTTGATACATTCTCAAAGTCTGATTTTAGAGTTGTAAAAGTTAAGAACTGCGAAGAAGTTCCAAAGTCAAAAAAACTTTTGAAATTTACATTAGATGATGGTTCTGAAAAAGAAAGAGTTATTTTATCTGGTATTAAGGAATATTACAGCGCAGAGAGCTTAATTGGAAAGACACTGCTTGCGATTTGTAATCTTCCTCCTCGTAAGATGATGGGAATCGACTCAGAAGGTATGATTATATCTGCAATTTGCGAGTACGACGGAGAAGAAAAACTTAACTTAATAATGTTGGATGATAATATTCCAGCAGGATCAAAATTATATTAAAGGACACGCTAATTATGAAACTGGGGTTTGTTACGAATCCCAGTTTAATTTTTAGGGGTATGTATGAGATGGATAATTAGAATAATTTTATTACCGATAAGATTAGTGTTGAGTTTGCTCATAGCTTTTTTCACTTTTATATTAAGTTTGAGTACTGCGTTGTTAAGCGTAGTTTCTACTTTAATTTTTATAATTGGATTAGCTAGCATATTTCAAGGAGATAAGCAAATTGTAATTGAAGCACTAATATTAGCATTTTTATTTAGTCCATTTGGATTACCTAAATTAGGTATATATATTATTGGATTATTAGAATTATTAAACTATACAATAAAATCAATTTGAAGAAAAATAAATATTAGACAATCGTAGACGATAGAAAGTAATAATTCTGTCGTCTTTTTTTTATTTCAAAGAAAGACTAACTATTAAAAGTCAAGAGGTGAAACAAAGAAAATATAAGTAATGATATTGATAAAAACTGAATAAAAATAAGCATGAAAAAGCACCCTAAAGTTTAAGATTAAAAATAGGGTAAGTA